>DATBAY010000019.1:0-4724 GCA_036271295.1 Lacipirellulaceae bacterium
CGATTGAGGAGCGGTGGCCACTGCCGGCTGCGCCGTCTTCGCAGTGGAGCTCGGAGCTGCCGGCCTGGACTGCGATTCGGGACGAGCCAATGCGAGTTGTGCTTGGAAACTTCTCGCACCCTGTGGCGACGGCCGAAAGAACTGGCACTGGACGGTTTTCGTTGAATAGTCGTGTCCTTGCGTTTTGAGAACAGACTCCAGTTCGGCAAGACTTGTTGTGTAGAAACGATCCACTAGCATCAAGACATCGCCGGGTTCAATGCCGTTCCAGTCGGCCGGGCTACCGGGAATGACCTTTGAGACGACGACGACTTTGTCGTGACCGCGCAAAGAACGAAATGTGTAGGTATTGGGCCTCTCATCGCTCGTAAAAGTCAGTCCGCTGGCTTTCCACTCTAAATATTCCTGGCCTTCCTTTTCCGTCTTCACGAACGTATCACCGGCTCGCAACTTCACCGCCTCGGGATTACGCCATTTAGGAGTTGCATCTAAGAGCTGCTGGAATCTTTGTTGGCGCTCTGCAGTCGCTTGCAGTACGTACCGTCGGTCGTCCTCGAATGCACCATTGATTACTTCGACATCACGCATCGTTTTGACATCGTCCACAAGCTTCGGCGGAATATCGTAGGCAACGAGAATCCGAACTTCCAGTGGAGCGTCGGATGCGCTGGTGGAAGGCGGCGATGACGCGCGGCTGCTGCTTCGATTCGTCCGGCTTCGCTCAGTCGTCGACCGGCTTGCATCCTCCGCGCTTTTTGTCTGTCGCGAACTCTCGGCTGAGGTCGGCTTGGCATCTTGTGATTGAGGCTGCGCGCTTGCCGCAGGCGCTGCACTGGTCACGGCGGCCGCTGCTGGAGCTGCCGTGGGCGACGCCGTTGAGTTTAATGCGTCTTTGGATTTGGTGACGAGATCACTAGACCGCGAAACATCGTTCGACGATCTTTCGTTGATATATGTCTGCTGCTCCTTAGGTCCCGACGGTGTGGGCGTGCTATTCGAACTATCTATCGCTTTGGTCACCTGCTCTTCGTGTTGCAAACGAATGAGTTTGAGTTTGATCTCCGACAGGTTTCGATTGGCTTTCATCACCGCATCCAGGTCGGGGCTTTCGATGCCGGCATGTGCGGAGGCGGTTTGAATTTTGACCGCGACCTCGGCATGTTCGCGGGCGTCATTGAGATTTTTGATTGCGTCGTCGCGGTGGCCTTCGGCGATCGCCAGCTCGCTTTGCGCGACAGATAGATCGCTAGTGGCGCGTTCGACATCGAGATTCGTTGCACCCTTGCCCGCCTTCATGCGTTCTGTGGTGTAAGTCAGCTGGTCTTGGAATTCCTTGACGCGATCGCGGAGGATTTCGATTTCCTCGGGGCTCGCGGAAGTCGATGTGCGGCCAGGCGCCGCCCAATCTGCGCCTGTCCAATATCTGTCCCCTGTCGACCAGCCAGCCGCGGACTGCGTCGTGCCGCTGCTTGACTGGACGCGAGGAGCGTCAATGTCTTGAGGAGGTTTGTGGTTTATTTCGGCATCCTGAGCTGCTTTGAACTTCTGCTTCGCTTCTTCAAGATGCTTGTTGGCAGCGTCCAGGTTGCGCTGCGACTCTTCAGTTTCCTTGTCCGTCTTGGCAGCGAGACGCTTTTCCATCGCCTCGATCTTGCGTTGCGCAGCTTCATCGAATCGCTTGGCCGATTCTGCGAGCGTTTTCCACGTTTCGGAGGCTTTTGCACCTGGAGCCAGTGCGGGCACCTGTGCCGGCGCACTTAGTGATGACGCGCTCGGGGCTGCATAAGTGTCGGTTTGCGGAGCTACAAGCGTTGTTCTCGTAGACGCCGCCGCGGGCGCTGAGTACGGACTGGCTACGGCAAGCGCTGTTGCAGGCCCGGGGTTCACCGTGGTCGTCTTTCCCCTTGAATCTCCGCCGGAATCAGCCGCTGGTTGCGCGTCGAACATAAATTCGTTGTCGTCGGCAGTCGCGAAGCATCGCACCTTCGACTGAGCTCGACCGTCATCGCCATCGAGCCATTGCAGGAGCGAGTCCATGTTATCGATCTTATTATTGGACACACTGGTTAAGACGGACGGAATCGGCAAACCCTTGGGCACGTTGCCGCCGATGATTTTTACGCCCGTAGAAACTCCTTCAAATTCATCGTAGAGTTTTTCTGCCCAATTAAGAGGTACTATTTTTACCCCAAGTCGGTGCCAAGTTTTTTCCGCGATGACTCGGTCCTTACGCGGCGGCGCGCCAAGTATCGCGGGCCAATCCTTCTCGGTTGGTCGGCGTGCTACGACGAGAAGCCACTGGTCATCTTTTTGTACGAGGTCGACATAGAGATGCTTTCTTCTTGCTGCTTTGATGTCATTGAGGACCGTCTCCGCACCTTTGGCTTCGGCTTGCCAATTCGCAGGGTACGTGGCGAGAGCTTCACCAACGGGCTCGGCGCTATCGGCAGGCTTAGCAGTTAAGTCAATCGTTGTAGGGGAAGCGGCCGCACGTTCGACAAACTGCGCCAATTGTTCGGCATCTTTGATCGGATCGAGTCGCGCAATTTCTACGCCCGAGCGAAATACGATGCATGCAGGTGAGTCGCTCAAATGATAACGCGCGGGTCCGGAAGATTTAGGATCTACGTTAAGGCCCCACAGATCAAGGGAATGGTGGTCTTTGACAAGCGCCTTGAACACAGGGTCGAGTTGACGGGAATAGCCGGCTTTGTCATTGAATACGGCAATGACGAAGTCGGTGGTTTTGAGAGAATCCTCAAAATGCTCGAACCGAGTCCGCTCGACTTCCTTTTCATCTTCATTGAGTTTTCCAAACGCCCATGATTTCTTAAGCACGTTTTCGCCCGTGCCAAAGTAGATGCCGCCGAAACCATCGCCGCTGTCGGTCGCATAAAAACTCAAGTGCGGCCACCCCTGGACGGTCATCGGGAGAATGATCGTAAATTCGGCTTCGCCGCGGCTGATTTTTTGCGTTTGAACGCTTTGAATTGGACCGGTGCCGTCCTTCGCTTCTTTGGCCGTTGTGAAGGCGGACAACTGCGCATCGGGATGGGAGTGGAGTTTGTACTTGCCTCGGATCCAATAGTTGTTTCCCGGCTCAATTACTTTCGCGTTGCCGCGGATTTCATCAATGGTGATGTCATCGCCGTCGAGGAATTTGCTCACGCCTTTTTCAAATTTAACTTCGTATTTGAATTCCGACTTTGATGGCAGCTTGGCTGGTTCGTCTTTCTCGCCAGACTTTTCTCCCCACCACTGCCGCAGCACAGTATCGCGCGTGCCGAAATAGACGCCGCCGAAATCTTCGCCGCCGTCAATGGGATAAAAGCTGAGGTGAGGCCAACCGTGGACGGTCATGGGAAGTATCAATGTAAAGTCACCCTCGCCTTGGCTGACTTTTTGCGACTGCGTCTTCTGATCGGGGCCCGAGCTGGTGCCATCCTTGGCTTCCTGCGCCGTGGTATACGCGTTTAGCTGTGCAGCCGCGTGCGAATGCAGCTTGTACCTGCCTTTGATCTGGTAGTTGTTGCCGGGTTCAAACTCTTTCGCAGTGCCACGGATTTCGGTGATGGTGACGTCATCGCCATCAAGGAATTTGCTTGCGCCTTTTTCGAAGGAGACTACATAGTGAAACTCGGACGATGGTGGCGATTTGCCGCCTTCAGGTTGATCAGCCAGCGTCTTCGTCTTTCCTTCCTCAGTTTGCTCTGCGGGCTCGATGGTAGCCTGTTCGGCGCGACCGATATCGGAGGCCGGTTGTTTTTTCAATTCGGCAACACGTTTCTCAAAGTATTGCTGCTGAGCGGCGGGTGAACACTCAACATCAATTTCCCAGTGGGTGCCTTGCCGGATGGCGTTAAGTGAGCAACGTAGTTGAACGTTCTCGCGGCCACATTTCTTGATTAGTGGGAGATATTCAGGAAACGGTTCTGCGGAAGATGGCGCATTGACGGTGTAATGAGCCTTTTTCATCCCGCCACTCGCATCCATAAACAGTTTTTGGAGTTCCGTGAGCTCAGCATCTGTTGGAAGCAGTAACGGTTTCGCGAAGTCGGTGGCAGTAGCAACGGTTGCTTTCGAAGTTGTATTTTCGTTGGAGCCAGCCACCTCTTCCGAAGCGTCTTTCGATGCGGTTTTGGCCTCTTCCGCTTGGCCGATGCGCGGCGCATAGATCGTTGCCAGTGTCGCCGTGAGCGCAATCGCTCCCAGCGCACATGCCAGCGATTTTCCAGAGATCAGCATCGGATCGTCCTCCATTTTTAGAATTTGACGAATACGCGAGCGGAGCGGGCCGGCGGACATCGCGGATGACGCGGCCGGGTGGAACAGCACGCTGCGAGGAAGCTGGGCGGCCAGCGCCACCAGCAGTTCTGCATACGCATGCGGGCGATTAGTGCGCGCGACGACCGTGGCATCGCAACACGCTTCGCGCTCGCTGCGAACCCAAGCCGAGATTAACCACACGGCGGGATGGAAGAACAGGAGCGATTCGAGGCAGCGCTGCAGCAAGTTGACGAGATTATCCCAGCGACGAACGTGGGCCAGCTCGTGCAGCAGCACCATTTCGATTTCGTCGGGCGACCAGCCGGTGAGTGCGGCGGGGGGGAGCAGGATCATCGGCCTCACGATTCCAATAAGTACCGGCGATGCAACACGATCGCAGACAGCAACTGCGACTCGCCGCGAGATGCGCAGCGAAGTTGCGAGGTGAGACAGCAGAT
>DATBAY010000020.1:0-8626 GCA_036271295.1 Lacipirellulaceae bacterium
CTTACGAAAGTGTGGTGGCGCTACGACGGGCCAGAGGATCAAACAAGTTTGCCCGAACGCCGGCAAATGGCGAAAACGACCCTCGAGCGTTTTCGCCACGAACTCGCGACCGACCGGTTAGATATCGTGCTGCTGCACTGCCTGATGAAAGAAGGCTGGGATAAGCAGATGGGCCCGTACATGGATGTCCTTAACGATGAAAAAGCAAAAGGGCGTATCCGTGCCGTCGGCTGTTCCTGCCACGATTTCAAAGCAATGCAAACAGCCGCCAATTCGCCGTGGGTCGACGTCATCCTCGCCCGCATCAATATGAAAGGCGGCAAAGAAGTGATGATGGACGGCTCGCGCGAAGAAATCGAAGGCGTTCTCAAAACCGCCCGGCAAAACGGCAAGGCAATTATCGGCATGAAGATTTTTGGCGAGGGCCGCCTCGCCGACGAGCGCGACGCCTGCATGAAGTACGCCCAAGAATCCGGCCTTCTCGACGCAATGACAATCGGCTTCCATAAGCCTGAGCAGATTGATGACGTGCTGGGCCTCATGCATAAATACCCTGCCGGCACGTTGATCTAAATAGAAACAGCCAGCGCCCTTTTTCACCGACCAACGCAGCGGTGGCGATTAGGATTACGCCCGCTATAATGGAACGCATGCAGTTAACCGATGCGAAATCGCCGTTTGAATTTACGCCCGAACAGGTGCAATTACTGCGGACAAGGGCCGGCGAGCCAATGCACGTTTCGGTGAAAGAGATGAATAAAGTCTATTGGGTCGTCGAACAGGGTATGATTCCAGCGCTTGACGAAGAATACTTCCGACGCGGACTGAACAAAGCGGCCGAAAGTATCGCGCGAGGCGACGTCCAGGATTGGGATTCCAATGAGATTAACGAATCTGGACGGGAATTTCTCGCGCAACGGCAGCAGCAGCAATAAATGGCCTTTATTCGGCGTCGCGCGGACGCCTGCACTGACTTAATCAGCATTTGGGCTTATGTCGCGCAGGAAAATCCGTCGGCTGCGGACAAGTTGATCGATGAAATCGATCTCTGACTCGTCCGATTACTAGGGGGTTTCCTTTGCTGGGCGAAGCCGTCGACCATCTGAGGCCCGACCTCCGTCGTGTCATCGTGGGCAATTATCAGCTATTCTATGAGCCAATAAAGGACGGTATTCACCTTTTGCGTGTTTACTACTCTTCCAGAATCATTGAAGACCTATTCAGTTCATAGTCACGTGTTAGGGTAACCAAGTGTTACGTTACCGCTTCCTCTTAGGCATCCTCTTCGTCGCCGGCCTGGCGATGCTCTGTTGGCTCGATTGCAAAGTCACTCGGCCTGGCGCATTTCTCTTGCCGGTCGCCCTCATGGTGGCCTGGATGGGTGTTGTCGAACTACTCGAGATTTTCAACAAGCGCGGCCGCATGCCGCTGCCATGGGTGTTGTACAGCGGCGTGCTGATCATCGTCCTGCTGTCCGGCCTGGAAGTCCTTTGGCCAGAAGCTGTCAGCTCGAACGTTCCCGGACAACTCGGTTGGATGTCCGTTGGGGTGATCGTCGGTTTGTATCTTGCGCTCTTCGGCGAGCTGCAGCGCTACGACACCAAGTGGCATACAACCATCAACCTCGGGCTCGAGGCGTTTTCGATCCTTTACCTTGGCGCGGCGCTCGGCTTCATGGTGCAACTGCGATTGCTGAGTATGGAGCCGAAAGATCCTTTTGGGTTGACCGCTCCGAGCGGCCAGGCAGGCATGCTCGCCCTCGTATCACTGATCGCTATCGTTAAGATGAGCGACATCGGCCAGTACGCCGTGGGCCGGCTCATCGGTCGGCACAAGCTCGCGCCGCTGATCAGCCCAGGCAAGACTTGGGAAGGCGTTGTAGGCGGCTTGCTGTTTGCAATCGGCGGAGCTTTTTTGGTGTTCGGATGGGCCGAGCCATACATCATGGGCACCCCCAACCAACCGGCCAACTTGTTCGGCGACCCTGTCCACGTTGTTCGTCTCGTAATTTATGCCGTCGCGATCGCGGCCGCCGGCATCCTGGGCGATCTTGCTGAGTCGGTGCTGAAGCGAGAAGCCGGCGTAAAAGATTCCAGCAGTTGGATGCCCGGTTTCGGCGGCGTTCTCGACCTGCTGGACTCGCTCCTGGGCGCTGCTCCGATCGCCTATCTTCTCTGGGTTGTAGGCCTCGTGGCGCCCTAATGTCGCAGTCGCAACTTTAGTTTTTCGCCCTTACCCATCCTCACCGCTTTAAACTGGCCAAAACGCGGCCGAGCCCTATAATTGATTCCTGGGCTGCAATTGATTATGCCACAACGAGTTGCAACGCGACTTGGCGAACCGATAGTGCGGATTTTTAACCACCGGGTATAGTTGTTAGTGGCTTAAACACAAGGAACCAAAGCGCCGGCCAGTGTGCCGCCGCATTCTTTAATGATCGAAGCGACGATTCCCGTCGGCAGTGCCGACGAGTTGGTCACGCTGCTGGGCGCGAGTGACCAACACCTGCGACGCATTCGCGACTCCGTACCGGCAAAAATCTCTACGCGTGACGGCAAGATCCACGTCACCGGCGATGAGCAGGCCGTGCTCCACGCTACCCAGATTATTGAACAGATCAAAACCACCGCGGCCCGCGAGGGGCACGTGTCGCCCGACCAGGTTGCGCTCATTATCAAGCAAGTGACCGGCGTTCACGCGAACGGCCGAGCGCCCGCGCCCGTTGATGTGAAACAGGCCGGACGAGTCATCCGCCCGCGGACGCCAGGCCAAGCCGAGTACGTCGAAGCCATCCGCACCCACGACCTCGTCTTTTGCAACGGGCCGGCGGGCACCGGTAAGACGTATCTCGCAGTCGCCACGGCAGTCGAATCGCTCAAGCAAAAGCAGATCGGCAAGATCGTGCTCGTCCGCCCCGCGGTCGAGGCCGGCGAAAGCCTGGGCTTCTTGCCCGGCGACATGCAGGCCAAGATCAATCCGTACTTGCGTCCGCTCCTCGATGCGCTCCGCGAAATGATGGATTACGAGCAAGTCAAACGCTACATGATTGAGGACGTAATCGAGGTCGTGCCGCTGGCTTACATGCGCGGCCGCACGCTCAACAACGCGTTCATCATCATGGACGAAGCCCAAAACACAACCGTCCCGCAAATGAAAATGTTTCTCACCCGCATGGGACTGCAATCCAAAGTGGTCGTTTCGGGCGATACATCACAGGTGGACCTTCCGCCGCACACGAAAAGCGGGTTGATCGACGCCCTCCATCGATTGAAGAACATCGATGGATTCGCGAGCGTCACGCTGAACACTACCGACATCGTTCGCCACCGCTTGGTGCAGGAAATTGTGAAAGCATACGAGGAGGCGAAGAAACGCTAGGCCGGAAGCCGAGCGTTCCACCGATTGCCATGAGCACCGGCAGCAAAAAGAAGCGGCGCATTGATCGCGTCACCTCGGTCGAGCTGCCGCCTGGCATCTTCGGAAACCTGATCGCACATTTACGGCGTGGCCACGTGCTCGTGCGGCTGGCCATGTGTGCCGTCACGGCGATGCTCCTGTGGGCAATCACCCGCGGCTGGACGCCACCCATGCCGTATCATTTAAGCGATGTGCCGCAGCGCGATATCGTCGCCCGGACCCAGTTCGAGCGCGAGGATCCCGAACAAACGCGCAAAGCGCGCGATCTGGCACGTAGCCTGGCGATTGCTACGTACGACAACGATCCCGCAAGACTCGACCAGATTCGCGCGAAGCTCGAAAACGATGCGACCGAAATCGTCGCCGCCAAGTCGCTCAAAGACGTCGACAAGCTGTGGGACACCTTCCGCCTACCACTGGCAGAAGGGACGCCGCTCCCAACCGCTGCTGAACGCGAGCAGCAATACACTCGCTTTCACGATACTCTCGCTGCGGACGGCGCCCTGGAAAAATTCAAAACGGCGCTCGGCGAAGCCTTTGCTCCCTTCGTGGAAAAAGGCCTGATCGAAAAGCTGCCGCCCGAGCACGACGCGAACAACGAAAAAATCTTCGTCCACCCGGTGGGCACCGACACCAACTTCCCGCGCACCGTGCAAGTCAGCGATGTGCTGCTCGAAAACGCCACCTCGGCACTTCAAAAATCGCTATCTGCCAAGATGCCGACACCCGAGGTCGCCGACCGCGTCTTCGCCCGTCTGAAAAACGAACTCAAGGGCACCCTGAAGCTCAACGTCGATGCCACGCGCAAGGAACAGAAGGATCGCGTCGCGGAAGTCAAAACGGTAATGGAAGTAATTCCGCCGGGCACCGTTTTAGCGCACGCCAAGAACGAGCAAGGCAAGCAACAGCCGATCGACGATGCCGAACTTGATAAGCTCAAGCTCGAATATCGCACCGAATTGGCTCAACAACCTTATGCGTCGAAACTCACGCACACATTGTCGGTGCTCGGATTGTACCTCGCGCTGTTCGTCTTATGCGGCTTTTACATCCATCATCGCGACCCGCGAATCATTGATGACTTAAGCCGTCTGGCAACGCTTCTTAGCTTAGTCGTCGTTACCGTGACGCTCGTGGTGATCACTGCCAACGACTGGCGCGCCGAAACCGTTCCCCTCATGATGTTTGGCATGACGGTCGCCATCGCGTACGAGCAGGAAATCGCCCTGCTTCTCTCCGCGGCCGTTACGCTTATCAGCGTCGTCGCGCTGGGCCATAGTCTGGCCGACGCGATTGTGCTTCTGGCAGCCACCGCAGGAGCCATTCTTGTCCTCGGACGTGTCCGCAGTCGAAGCAAGCTGTTATGGGTCGGTTTTTGGGCAGCCGCCGTAGCTGCGCTCACCACCGTCGGCGTTGGCACGTTGGAAGGCGAGCCATTTCTCCAAATCCTTATGACAGCGTCTCATGTAGCGCTGTGGGCGGTCATCGCCGGTGCTCTTATGACGTGCATCCTGCCGATGGTCGAAAAAGTTTTCAACGTGCAAACCGATTTGAGTTTGCTCGCACTTGGCGATCCAGCTCATCCGTTATTGCAGGAACTCATTCGCCGCGCGCCAGGCACATACAACCATTCGATTACCGTCGCCTCACTCGCAGAAGCGGCAGCCGAAGCCATTGGCTCGCGTGGATTATTGGTTCGAGTCGGCGCTTACTTCCACGACATCGGCAAAATGCTCAAACCAGGCTACTTTGCTGAAAATCAAGGCCAGGGCGATAACCGCCATCGCTCGCTCGTTCCCGCGATGAGTACGCTCGTCATCATCGCCCACGTCAAAGACGGCGCCGACCTCGCGCGGCAAGCGAAGATTCCGGAACCGATCATCGACTTTATCCAACAGCATCACGGCACGACGCTGGTCGAATATTTCTACCGCCAAGCCAGCGAAAGCAAAAAGGCAAATCCCGATAGCGCCGACGTCGACGAAAGTTCATTCCGCTATCCAGGACCAAAGCCGCAGACGAAAGAGGCCGGCATTTTGATGATGGCCGACGCCGTCGAAAGCGCCAGCCGAGTGCTCGTCGAACCCACACCCTCCCGTATCGAAAGCCTTGTCGACGAAATCAGCCGCAAACGGTTGCTCGACGGCCAGTTCGACGAGTGCGGCCTGACGCTCGAAGAGGTTCGCCGCATTGGCGATAGTTTGGTGAAGTCGCTCACCGCCGTGTATCATGGTCGCGTGAAGTATCCCGATCAGGAAACGGCCTAGAGCACCCCGAGCACGATCGCTCGCGAGTAAGATCATCATGTCGGATGAATCAATCACCGATCTTTCTGCTTGCAACGCGTTCGAAGTCTTGCTGTCGAACGGACAATCGCAGCACGCCGTCAACGAGGAACAATTGATCGCGGCCGCTCGAGCCGTTTTGCGCGATTCCGACTTCACCTCGGCCATGATTAGCCTGGCAGTCGTGGATGATCCCTCAATCCACGAACTGAACAGGCAGTTTTTGAATCACGATTGGCCGACCGACGTGCTTAGCTTCGCACTGCAGGATGACGGCAGTCATCTTGAAGGCGAAGTGATTATTAGTGCCGACACGGCTGCCACGGCCGCCGCGGAACTCGGTTGTACGTCCGCCGCAGAGCAATTGCTGTACGTTATTCACGGCGTGCTGCACCTGGTCGGATATCGGGACAAAACTCCATCCGATGCGCGCGAAATGCGACTAGCCGAGGCAAAATTCCTGAACGAATTCGGTTGGGACGCGACATTTCGCAACGGCTGCTGTGGTGAAGATGCAAGCGATGAAAGTGGCGGCGAGGTACCCGACGGAGCGACAACGCCGTGATCCTAAGCGTACTTCTGTGGCTCGCGGCCCTCAGCCTTGTGGCGGCCTGCATCTCTGCAATTGCCGCACGATCCCTCCATTCATTCTCGCGACATGAATTAGAGCAAATCTGCCAACGCCACGGCGCGCCCGAGCGATTTGCCGAGATTCTTCGCGACCACGAGCACGTTGCGCTCGGCGTCGAAATGTTTGTCGCCATCTTCCTCGCGTTTTCGCTAAGCAGCGCAATGCTTTGGATTTGGCTCGCTTCGACAGCCACCGAATCGCGCCCTTGGATGGTGCTTATCGTGGCGGCGATCGTGCTTGGGCAAATCGTCGCAATAACAACGGTTTGGCTTCCTTGGTCTATTGCCCGCGTCGGCGCCGCGCAATTTCTGTTTTCAACCTGGCCCATGTGGAGCCTGGCAGGCAAATTAGCCGCGCCGCTGGTGTGGGCTGCAGGAATTGTCGATCGGCTGCTCCATCGTGTTACCGGCCGCTCCACCTCGGAGCCGACCGAAGAATCCTTCGAGGATGAAATCCGGACCATCGTCAGCGAAGGTCACCGCGAGGGGCTGCTCGAAGAGGAAGCTCGCGAAATGATCGAGGGCGTCATCGAGTTGGGCGACGCCGTGGTCTCGAACATCATGACGCCACGCACCGATATGCACATGATCCAGGCAGACACGCCCTGGGACGAAATCGTCGAATGCCTCATCGAGTGGGGGCACACGCGGGTACCCGTGTACGGCGGTTCGCGCGATGAAATCATCGGCATCCTCTACAGCAAAGATCTGCTCCCCGTGCTCGCGAAGCCTGCCAATGAAAAGCGACGTCCGCTCCCCGAGATGCTTCGCAAATCGCTGTTCGTCCCGGAAACGAAGCCTGTCGATGACCTTTTGAACTTGTTCCAGAAAAGCCGCACGCACATCGCCGTCGTCCTCGACGAATTCGGCGGCGTTTCCGGTCTCGTTACGATTGAAGATGTGCTCGAGGAAATCGTCGGCGAGATCGAAGACGAATACGATGAAAAATCCGAAGATGAAATCCGCAAGATTGACGACGACACCTGCGTGGCCGTGGGTCGCGCGCACGTCGATGATATCAATTCCGTCATGGGCTTCGATCTGCCCGAGAACGATGATTTCGATACGATTGGCGGCTTCGTATTTGCCGAGTTCGGCCGCGTGCCAGCAGCCGGCGAAACGCTAACCTGGCAGGAATCTATCCGCGTCACCGTGCTCGAAGCAGCGCGCCGCCGCGTGAACCGCGTGCGGCTCGAGCGAGTACTCAAAGAATCGTTGGAAGCCGTTTAGCTTCGCATTTTCCGCCAGCGAAGGCTGCATTGCTGGCAAGCGCCAATCGCTGCAAATCGTCGCTCTGCTCTTGACGGCGCGCCAGCACGCCACGTATTTTCCCGCCCTCGTCGTCCGCATTTCTTTGCTCCCGCGTCGGTCTCTCGCATGAGTACAGGTTTCTTGCCGCCGCTTTGTGGCTCGCTTCGCGCCCGCGCTCGGTTTGCGCCCGCGCTCATCGCGGCTCTCGCGTTGCTCACCGCCGCACCCCCGAGCAAAGTTAACGCCTGGCCTTGGAGCAGCGATCCGGCCGCGAGCCAGCCCGGAACCGCTCAATGGTGGAAAGAAAATAAAAAACTTGCCGTCTTCGATGCGGGGCAGGGCTATCGAATTCCCGGAGTCGACGGTTACTTCGACGGCAACGGAAAGCCGATCGCCAGTCCGGTTGCGCCAGAAGCGGTGATCGCAGCCGGCAAGCCGGACGACGACGCCGGTCTTTTGCCCGGCCTCGATCCGCGCGTTCAATACGACAAGGTCAAAACCGCCATCGGCTATGGACCCAACGAGCAGTTTGCCCGGCAGTCGTACACGCTCGGCGATCAAGCCTTCAAAGCCAAAAAATACAAAGCGGCGGCAGAGCAATTCGAAACCGCGGTCTCACGCGGGCCGCATTCGTCCATCGAACAAGACGCCATGTTCATGCGCGCCGAAAGTTATTTCTTCGCAGACGACTACATTCACGCCCGCGACGCCTATGACGAGCTCGTCAAAGAGTACGCCAACACTCGGTACATGGACACGATCATCGATCGCGAATGGAAGATCGCCCGTTACTGGGAAGAGAAAGACGCCGAATACCACCATTACGAACTAACGCCGAATATGATCGATAAGACGCGGCCCTGGTTCGACACGATTGGCCACGCGATTAAAACCTACGAAAGCATTCGTTTGAACGACCCCACCGGGCCGCGCGCAGACGATGCGATCATGGCCACTGCCAACATCTACTTCCGCTACGGCCAGTTCGAAGAAGCGGATTACAACTACACGCTGCTGCGGCACGAGTACCCACGTAGCGAACT
>DATBAY010000021.1:0-3972 GCA_036271295.1 Lacipirellulaceae bacterium
CCCGCCACCATTCGATCGAAGCACGTCCAACTTTTCGTATTCGACGGGTACTGGGAAGACATCGGCACGATCCGCTCTTTCTATGAAGCTAACCTCCGCCTGGCACAACCGAACCCACCCTTTGAGCTCAGCTCGGCAAAGGCGCCGATCTACACCCGCACGCGCTCGCTGCCACCAACGCGCTGCGACGGCGCAACGATCGAACACAGCCTCGTCGCCGATGGCTGCCAAATCGGAGCCGGCTCGAAAATCGTGAACAGCGTCATCGGCCTCCGCTGCCGCATCGGTCGCGATGTCACTATTCGTAATTCCGTCATCATGGGCGCCGACTTTTACGAAACGCCGGAACAGCTCGAGGACGGCCGCAAAGCGGGCCGCCCAGCTATTGGCATCGGCGACGGAACCCTCATCGAAAACGCCATTGTCGATAAGAATTGCCACGTCGGGGCTGGCGCTCAAGTGGTCGGCAACCCTTTGCAAATCGACCGCGTCAGCGGAGACGGCTGGGACATGCTGGATGGCTTGTTGATCGTGGCCAAAAGTGCCGTGCTTTGCGATGGCTGGCGCAGGCCCTAATCGCGCTTCCAGGCGAAACTGTCCTCGTACGAAAATAGCGGCGATAGCCCTTAGGAGCCTCCCCAATGCCCGCAGAACCGTTGTAATCCGTGCTGCGTAAACCACTTTCATAGACGAGGGCGCAAGCTCGGGTAAGATAAGGCGGCAGACGGTTGGTACAATTAGAGCTCTGTCGGCAATTTGGAATGAACGGTTCTGGGAGTGATCGACGATGAAGGTAGTTTTCGGCAATAAAGTTCTAGGTTGGGGCTGTGTAGCAACCGTAGCCATGGGATTGCTCACAGTCGTCGCGCCAATCAAAGCGGCCGATCCGGCCCCCGCAGTTGCACCGGCCAAGCCTTCCGCCCCGTCGACTTCTTCGACCGATAGCGCTCCGCGCGAAGGCATTAAGATCGAACCCTACACCGGCCCGCCAATCTACCTCGACGAACCAGAGCAAGTAGCCGCGCCTACGATCGTAACCCGAGAAAATCTTCCCGAGAAATACGATGACGGCAAAACGATGCGGGTTGAGCGGGAAGTTGCTCATTACTCCGACAACAATTTCGCCGCCGACGGCAAGTACCGCGAATACCATCCGAATGGCAAACCGTTCATCGAGGGCCAGTTCAAGGCCGGCCGTCAAACGGGCGAATGGACCTACTACTTCGAAAACGGCCAGGTCAATCGCAAAGCCACGTACGTCGACGGCAAACCCAACGGCAGCTGGGAAGTTTTCCGCGCCGATGGCACCCTGGCCGCGAAACGCGGATTCAAAGACGGTGTCCGGGATGCCGAGTGGATCACCTACGACGCCGCCGGAAAACAGCCGCTTGCCGAAGAACATTATGCGAACGGCGAACAAGATGGCGTATGGAAAACCTGGTGGCCGAACGGCAAACCGAAACAACAAGTCAGCTTCAAAAACGGCAAACGAGAGGGCACGAGCACGGAATGGGATGACAAAGGCCAAAAACTCGTCGATGCTGACTGGCACGAAGGAAAACTGAACGGCACCGCAACCCGCTTCCTCCCCGATGGAAAAACCATTGTTCAGAAGTACAAGGACGGACGCTTCGAATCGGAATCGAAGTAGTAATTCCTGCGACCACTGGAGCGGTTTCGGTCGAATTGCAACCGCCGCCCTCAAGACTTTAACCGCTTGCCACTGTGCCTTCCCCAGCCGTACCTCCCGCGACATCTTCCGACAAACGAAAGTCTCGGCTTCGTTTCAAAAGGCCCTCCGCTGCCGGTTGGCTGATGGTTGGCGTACTACTGTTTTTAGCCGTCGGCGCAATTCAGTGGTTTACTGATGATCGTTCCGAGGTCGACTACTCCTTCTTTGACGCCCAAGTCCGCGCTCACAACGTCAAGACAATCGACGTACAGGGCGCAATCGCCAACGGCGAATTCGTGACCGCACCGTTAGTGCCGCCAGTCTCGGACGCAGACAAAGGCGCCAAAAGCAGCTCGAAGACAGAATCCACCGCCGCCAAGCAACCAGTTCGGCTGAGCAGCAAATTCTGGGTCACGCTCCCTAGTGAGAACGTCGATTCCGCCATGGTCCGGGGCTGGCAAGACGCCGGCGTCAAAGCGATCGGGTTCGACCGGCCAAAGAACTACGGAGACATGCTCATCCTCGTCTGGCTGGGCCTGCTGGTGTTTATGGTTCTGGGCGGTTGGAACATGGCCCGCCGCGCCCGCGATCAAATGCTCGGTGGCGGCATGATTTCCGGCGTGATGAAAAGCCCAGCCCGCCGTTACTCGAGCGACACCAAGCGAACCACCTTCAACGACGTAGCCGGCCTCGGCAACGTAAAAAAAGACCTGCAAGAAATCGTGGACTACCTCCGCGACCCTACGAAGTTCCAGAAATTGGGCGCTCGAGTACCCAAAGGCGTCCTGCTGATGGGCCCTCCCGGCACAGGCAAAACTCTTCTCGCGAAAGCGGTCGCGGGAGAAGCATTCGTTCCGTTCTTTTCCATTAACGGATCCGAATTCATTCAGCTGTTCGTCGGTGTCGGCGCGGGTCGCGTCCGCGATATGTTCCAAACCGCCCAGGCCGCAGCCCCAGCCATTCTGTTCATCGATGAAATCGATGCCGTTGGTCGGCAACGCGGAGCAGGACTCGGCGGCGGCCACGATGAACGCGAGCAAACGCTCAATCAAATCCTCAGCGAGATGGACGGCTTTAGCCCAACGACCACCGTGATCGTGCTTGCCGCCACGAACCGACCCGATGTGCTCGACCCGGCCCTGCTGCGACCCGGCCGCTTCGATCGTCACATCGCGGTCGATCGCCCCACTCTTCAGGGACGCCGCCAACTTTTCGACGTACACTCCCGCGGCGTTCCACTCGCAAAAGATGTCGACTTCGATCGCCTGGCCCGAGCGACCATCGGATTGACCGGCGCCGATATTCGCAACCTGGTCAACGAAGCCGCACTCTGGGCGGCTCGCCAAGAACAGAGCGAAGTTCACATGAACGACTTCGAGTACGCTCGCGATAAAGTCCTCATGGGAGCGGCCCGTGAAGACGTGCTCTCCAGCGATGAAAAACTCATCACCGCATACCACGAGGCCGGACACGCCCTCTTGGCATGGCTCACGCCTGGCTGCGATCGCGTTCATAAAGTTACGATCCTGCCCAGAGGCCGAGCGCTCGGCGTCACGCAGCTCGTTCCTGAAGAGGAGAGATTCAATATCTCGCAGCATGATCTACAGGCGCGGTTGGCAATGCTCCTCGCCGGCAGGGCTGCCGAAAAATCTCGCTTCGACCAATTCAGTGCGGGCGCCGAAAGTGACTTGCAACAGGCCACCCGGCTCGCCCGTCGGATGGTGACGCACTGGGGAATGAGCGACCGCTTGGGCCCCGTTGCCTATCACAACGGTGAAGATCATCCTTTCTTGGGCCGCGAAATCACGCAGCACGAACGGCATTTCAGCGAGCACACGGCGCAGGTCATCGACGAAGAAGTCGAAAAAATTCTGCACGCTGCCGAAGACTTGTCGAAACGCACGATCGACGCACATTCAGACAAGCTTTCCGCGCTGGCCGAGGCCCTCCTCGAACGAGAAGTTATCGACGACCAGGAAATTGCCGAATTGATCGGCCCCAGCGTGAATGAATCGCGCGAGCGCTCGGTCGCCGTCGGACCGTCCGAAGCCATGCCAATCGGTGAATAGCTTGCCGCTGGTACCGCGACTTGTATTTTTCGGCCCATTCACCGCACTGCCTCCGGCATCATAACGCGGTTATTTGCAAGATTTCGCTGCCCCGCTAAGCTTTACTTGGTATCCGTCCTCTCGCCGCCGAGTTTTTCATGATCCCTTCCGACGACGCCATTGCCGCTCTGCGCGAAGCGCTAAAGTTCTCGCCGACCAATGTCCCACTCCACAAGCATCTTGCCGAATCAT
>DATBAY010000022.1:0-4576 GCA_036271295.1 Lacipirellulaceae bacterium
GCTGGACCGGCGCCAGCCGCGCCCGGACCGCTCGTGGAACTATAAGGTTGGTAAACGATAAGATTGTCGAAGTTCAACGGCGATTGACTTGCCTGAATGTTCAACTCGCCCCAGCCATACACGGGATCAACGCCTGGCGCTCCCAGATCCGTCGCCGACTGCAGAATGATTTGAACCGTTTCCGCAGAATGCTGTTGCAGCCACGGCCAGCGATCCTGCAGCAATGCGACTGCACCGGTCACCAGCGGCGCCGCAAAAGACGTGCCGCTCGCGCGACTGAGATTCCCACTGCTGTCTTCCACCAGGATATTTTCGCCCGGCGCGACGAGGAAGTGATTCATCAGCTTGTCGCAGACACCGCTGACCATGATGCAGGCGTTGCCCGGCGTGTTCGAAAACGATGAGATGTTGCCGTCCGGATCGACCGATCCCACGATCAGCAAATCGCTGGGTACCTGAGCGCTTTGCCAAGTGACATTGGCCGTTTGCGCGACACCTTCATTTCCGGCTGCCTTGACGATGATCGTCGCCGCTTTGCCTTTTACAAAGGAAGGGTTGGCGAAAATGCTGGCCCAATCGCTTGACAGCGTCCATCCCGGAACGCCGAGCGACGCGTTGATGACCGCCGCGCCCTTATTGTGCAGCGTCAAGATTCCATTGAGGACATCGGTCCAGCTGGCCGTACCCGTGGTGTCGAACGGATTGTACAGTTCGACGTCTGAGTTTGGCGCCACGCCCATGACCCCTTGGCCATCCTGTTTCGCAGCAATAAGACTTGCTACCTCGGCACCGTGATCGTTGACAAAATATTTGTAGCCGCCCGCGAAATGCATATTTGGCCCGTAGGTCTTGCCGGCATCGAACCAGGTATCCAACACGCCGATGATCGACTGCGAACCGGCGTTTTGGATTTGGCTAAGTTGTGGCGTCCAATGAACCGCTCCCATCCACCAATCGACATGATCGACACCGGCGTAGTTCATCAGGCCGTCATACCAGTTGAGAAAGAAAGCAGAGCGGGTCGCCGCATCGACATTCGCCAGTGAAGCAGGGTTGTTGGGATCGATTCCATATTTGGCGAGCATCGCACTCGCGAAACCGCTCATGAAATCCTTGCCGGTCGCTTTCTGGACGGCCGCACCCCAAAAAGATTGAGCGCTGGCAATGAAGCTGTTGAGTTGGGTCTGCAACGACGAATAATTCGACGTGCTCGACGCTTGCAAATTGGCCCACTCCAGATTGAGCGCGCCCCATTGCGGACCGGCGCTTTGCCAGAATGGTGATATCGTTCCATAGAACGGATTTATGCTTCCGTAGAACGGATTGATCGTCCCCCAGAACGGGTCGATCTTTCCGTAAAACGGATTGATCGAGCCATAGAAGGGATTGATCGTTCCCCAGAACTGCGTGGTGCTGCCCCAGAAGGGACTAATCTGACCGTAGAACGGATTGATGCGGCCATAGAATGGATTGATCGAGCCGTAGAACGGATTGATGGAGCCATAAAACGGGTCGATATGGCCGTAGAATGGGCCGACCGATCCGGAAAATTGCTCGAGAGGCGCGGATGAGACCGAAATCGACGACGTTGTAGAGGACGTTGAATTCGTCGACGTCGACGTTGAAGTCGTCGACGTCTTCGTCGTTGTCGTCGCGGTCTTTGCGGCCGCTGGAACAGCCACCGTAAGAACCGCGAGCGCAACGCCCGCCAAAAGCGATCCCTTGAACATCTAACCCACTCGCTCGTTTAACGGCTTTTGTTTATTTGCGTAAAATCTGCGCTACACAGATTAAGCGGGCGTAAATTTTTATTCGTACAGAAAGGGTTCGGAAACACTTGCTTAGCGAAGTGTTTATCGGGCGGAGATGGGATTTACCGCGTTCGAGCGGAGCTCAGCCAATATCCAGTCAGGCTGTCTGCTCGAGTGTGCCAATGGTAACCAGACGGCTTTCCGGAAAGTGAATCTTAACCACAGTGCCGCTGTTTTCAACGCTCTCGATAGAAAACCTGCCGTCGTGCAATTCGACGAGCGCTTTCACGATGGGGATGCCCAGCCCAATTCCCGCGTGCGATCTGGCATAGGCGCTTTCTGCCTGGCCAAATGGCTCCATGATGATGTCGAGTCGTTCGGCGGGAATGCCCGGCCCGTTGTCCCAAACACTCAGGTCAACTCCGTTCTGATCACCGGTGAGCCAGACTTTGATTCGGCCATCTTCGTCGGTGAACTTCGCGGCATTGGAGACAATGCCTCCGACTATTTGCTCAAGTCTCTGGTGGTCACCGCGGATCTGGAGGTCCTTTTCGCCCACGAGCTCAAACGTCTTCCGCGAAAGTGCCTGATCAGAAGAAAAGTTCTCGACGCAACGCGCGACCAGAGCGCTCAAATCCACCGTCTGCTCGTCCAGCGAAACACGGCCCGCTTCAATACGCGCCATGTCCAATATGTCGTTGAGATGGCTTAGGAGCTTACGGCCAGCTTCTGTAATATCCGTCGCGTATTCCGTATTCTTATTTACAGGCAGCATGCCGCTCTGAATGATCTCGGAAAATCCGATGATCGCATTCAGCGGTGTACGCAGTTCGTGGCTCATATTCGCAAGAAAATGACTCTTGGCTTGGTTGGCGCGATTGGCCAATTCCGTGGCGAGCCGCAATTCGCCTTCCACCTCGACGCGCCGTTCGATCTCGCAGTCGCGCTCGCCAAGTATCTGCTTCAACGTCTTGTTTGCAGCCGTGACAATATTGCGATGCTTACGGGCAACCTGATATCGCCATGTCAGCCACAACACCAACGCGAACGCTGCGGCGCCAGCAGTTGCGAACATTAGCCGTTGTGTTGCCGCATGCGACTCGCGCAATCGGATATCGCGCTTGAGCTGCTCAGCTTTGAGATGCTCGATCTCGAATTGCTGAGCCGCAAAATTGAACTGTGCACTTGTGAGAGCGAGGTTTGCGGATGCCGACAGCGACTTACCCTGGTCGTCCAACCGCTTGAATGCTTCAAGATGTTGAAGTGCGAGTTCCGGCCGGCCCCGCGCTGCATACACTTTATACGCTATTTCGTGGAAGTCTTTGTAAGGCGAGATTGTCGTCTTGAGATCGGCGCCCTGAAAGGTCTTATCGAGATCGGCCTCGGCAGCAGCAAGGTTTCCGCGCTCATACTCGATCTCTGCCTTGGTCCCCCAAGCAAATGGAAGCCAACCGTTTTCATCCGACTTTCCGAGCATCTTCAGGGCGCGGTCCGCGTCTGTATCCGCTTCGCCAAATCTGTGTTGCTTTGCTTCGACGGCTGCCAGGTTGGTCAAAACTTGTGCCTGCAAGAACAAGCTGTCGAGCTGCTTGGCGTAAACGAGCGCTTGCTTGAAGTGCGCAATTGACTCGTCATAGCGCTTCAACTGCTTCAGGCCAAAGCCGATATTGTTGGCGATCGCGAGATCTATCGGCGCTTCCTGCGGATATATTTGCTGCGCCTGATCGTAGTATTTCACTTCGCGACCAAAATCCTGCGCTTCGTCGTAGATTGCTCCCAGCCCCTGCAGCGCCAGTGATTGCCCGCGCGGCTGACCCATTTTGACGAAGAGTTTGTAAGCACGCTGATAACTCTCGAGTGAAAGACCGATGTCTCCCATTGCGTCCGACAGCCGAGCCAAAGACAGCGCCAAATCGCCGTCGATTTTGGTCACGCGTTTGTCGGCATTGGCCAATGTGATAGCGCTCGTGAGCACGATCTTGGCCTCGGGCATCCGATTGGTGCGGGTGAGAGCTTCGCCTTCAAGCCACAAGCTGGTCGCGAGATTGGCGGTTCGCTGCGAGGAAGAATTTTGTTTGTCAGCTAGGCCCTTTGCTTGCTGTGCGAAGACGAGCGCCTTTTGAGGATCCGCCATCATCGCCTTTTTTGCGCTCGCGACGACATCATCGAATTGAGATGCGGCGGGCACAGCAACAGGAGCGGCAATCGCTGATCCAGCGCTTGCATACAGGAACGCGGCAAACATCAGCGTGATGCTTGCTTTGGCGGAAGTCGCTCTCATGAACGAAGAGTGCGCCACCATCGGTTTACGATGGATTAGCTCTGACACAACTCGTTTAGGGAACTCAGATTAGGAATTTCTTGAGTTTCATGCGCGAACCAAAGCAAACGCGTTTCGGTGCATATTTGCTTGCAATCTGCCCCGTCGCGTTCGGTAAAATTGAAAGCAAAACGATCTCTCGCGCCGACCTTACTTCCTCTTCCCGCCGCCACCGCCGCCGGTGTTATCGACGGCGAACGGGCCGGGTCCGGTGCCGACGAGAATGAGCAATCCGCCCGCGATCGCGATGTTGCGCGCGAAGATGTCGTAATCCGCCGAGCGCACGGCGGCGTCCGAGATTTTCCAGTAGGGATGCATCACCACCGAGATGACGACCATATAGACAAAAAGCACCAGCGCGCCGACGCGTGCGTTGAAGCCCGCGATCAACGCCAGGCTGCCCACGATCATGATGAGAACGCTCAAGGCCAGCATCAATTGCGGCGACGGCACGCGGTTCATCGCCAGCATCAGCACGCTCGCGTGCCAGTGATGTGCGGCGGTC
>DATBAY010000023.1:0-1972 GCA_036271295.1 Lacipirellulaceae bacterium
TCGCACCGCAGCCCGGCCCAATTCAACCGATCAAAGGCGCTCGCTGCCTCGCTGCGTTCGGCGACTCGGTGACCACCGACCACATTTCGCCCGCCGGCTCGATCGCGAAGGATGGCCCCGCCGGTAAGTATCTAATTTCACTCGGCGTCGAGCCTCGCGACTTCAACAGCTACGGCGCTCGCCGCGGCAATGACCGCGTCATGACCCGCGGCACGTTCGCCAACATCCGCATCCGCAACCTGCTCGCGCCCGGCACCGAGGGCGGCGTCACCCGGCACCTGCCCGATGGCGCCGCAATGTCCATCTACGACGCCGCGATGAAATACAAAGCAGAAGGCACACCGACCGTAATCCTCGCCGGCGCCGAATACGGCAGCGGCTCCAGCCGCGACTGGGCGGCCAAGGGCCCGTTTCTGCAAGGCGTCCGCGCTGCCATCGCCGCCAGCTTCGAACGCATCCACCGCAGCAACCTCGTCATGATGGGCGTCCTGCCGCTGGAACTTCCCGCCGGCAGCACCTGGGGATCGATCGGCCTCGACGGCGAGGAAGTCTTCGATTTCCCCACACTCGGCGACGACCTCAAACCGCGTCAAAAGCTGAAAGTCATCGCCACATCGCCCGACGGCAAGAAAAAAGAATTCGAAGCGACCGTCCGCATTGATACGCCGGTCGAGCTGGACTATTACCGCAACGGCGGCATTCTGCAGACCGTGCTACGAAAACTCTTGAAGTCGTAACGCGTCGAGCCTTCGCATACGAATCTCGATCGCATCCCGCAGCTCGGCCAACGGCTACCGGTGCTGTGCGCGTACGTTCGGTAGCTCCGGCAACAGCAGCGCAAACGCAGCCGCAAACAGGAATAAAAAACTGGTGTAATACAACGCCGTTTGGTAGTTTCCCGTGTCTCCCAGCTTCCCCAATTCGATCGTCCCAAACGCAGCGGCCAACCGGCCGATGTTGTAGCAAAAGCCGGCACCTGTCGTTCGCAAGAGCGTCGGAAAAAGCGGTGGCAAGTACATTGTGAAAAGCGCAAACACGCCCTGGCACAATCCGATCAGCGTCAGCCACGCCCACATACTTTCAATGCTTCGCGGCACGCGATATGCGCCGAACATCGAAGCGAAATACGCGATGCAGAGCGCCACGATAGCCGCTCGGTAACCTATTCTCGATGCTACAGCTCCCGCCGCGAAATTACCGATAATTGAAACGCCTACCATAATCGTGAGGCCGATGATCGGCAATCGGCTTTGGTCCGAAGCCGACCAACCTGCCGCCTCCGCCACATTCCGCATGTGCTGCGCAAACCAAAACATGAACGCCCAGTGCCCCGTCAGCGACGTTGCGCATACCAAAATCGCCGGAACGGTGATCCATTTCGCACGGCCCTGAAACAATTCAATAAAGCGCGGTTGGGACGATCGCGTTGCTTTCTGTGCTAGGCGCCATTCGGCCGGCTCGGGCACTGCCCGACGAATCCAAAACACTAACAGCGCCGGCAATACTCCCACGAGAAAAACGCTTTGCTCCGATAGCTTCAGCATCGGCAACAGTACATAGCCAGCGAGCATCGCCAGCAGAATGCCGAGGTTTACGCCCGTCTGCAACACGGCCGCAATCCAATGCCGCCATTTGGCTGGCCAAGTCTCAGACAGCAGTGAAGCCCCCACCGCCCACTCGCCACCGATACCTAAAGCGGCCAAAAATCGGTAGACAAGCAATTCCTGCCACGACCGCGCGAAATAAGCGAGGCCGGTGAACATCGCATAGGTGAGTATCGTAAGCATCAAGGCCCGGCTGCGGCCTAACCGATCGCCCACGCGCCCAAAAAACCCACCACCGAGCGCCCAGCCGACCAGAAACGCGGCCTGAATCCATGAACTCTTTTCGCGGACGGCATCAGATTTCTGATCCGCCGCCAGGAGCTCTGCCACGAACGGTGTCGCCACGATTGTATACAGATGCAAATCGA
>DATBAY010000024.1:0-1968 GCA_036271295.1 Lacipirellulaceae bacterium
ACGCGGCGTAGGCGAGGTTGCCGTTGGAATCGGTGCGCAGGCCGCCGAAATAGATCACGTCCGATACGTGCGAATACATGCCGGACGTGCCAAAGCTATTGATTTGCGATTGCGTCGCCCAATACGGTATGTACGCCCACACGCGGAAGTCGGCGGCGTCCCAGGCGGAAACCGAGGTCTGCTGCCCGCGCGCGATTGCGGGCGCGAGCACGATGAGTGACATGACGCACAGCAATGCGTGGCGTAGCGGTGAGCGGGCGTTGAGAGGCTTTTGATTCATCGCAGCTGCGTGGGGTTACTTTGGACGGCGGCCTCGGTAAGTATTCAAACCACAAACGGTGAAGGCAATCGAGAATAGTGCGGCTGAGGTTGGCTCGGGGACGGCGGCGGTCCAGATTGCCAAATCCCGGGCATCGACCTTGGTGTCGCCATTGGCGTCGGCCCCGGTAAAGAGGGGGACGGTCGTGCCATTGGCGGATTTCCAAAAACTGTAATCCGCGGCGTTTAATTTGCCGTCGCGATTGAAGTCGCCGGGCTTCGCAGTCGGATCTTTGCCGAGGAGCATCGTTTGGATTTGGGCGGTCGTGCCGTTGAACACGTCGCGGTCGATGCGGACGCCGGCCGGGAAGCCGCTGATCGTGCCATCGGCGGGATACGTTGTCGTGTCATCGCTCCATTGCCAGAATTTCCACGCGCTCCATGGGCTCACGCTCGCGTTCGTTGGGGGCGAAGCGGTGCCAGTCGTGTGCCAGGCGGCAACCCACAGCAGTTCCTGCGCCGGTACCGGCGAAGCAAACAGCGTGCTTGCCTTCGACCCGCTGGTGTAGACAATCGGCCGGACGCCGAGCGAGGCGTAAATCGTATTAGAGAATGAAGTGGTCCAAGTGGTGGTGAGTGTTTTGAGTGCGGCCGTGCTTAAGCCCGTGGGCCAAGTTTCAATATCCGCGACGGGGGGCAAGTAGGTGCCCGTTTGATACTTAGATTTTATCTTCGAAAGAAAGTAGTTTGCCTCGCCAACGGCGTCTGCTGCCGGATCGCCGCTACCGGTATCGAGTCGGCAAAAGTGATAAGGACCCGCCATGATGCCGACGGACTTCGCGCCGGCAAGATTTGTATTGAACGTGGGGTCGGTGTAGTTCGTGTCTTCGGTGGCTTTCATGAAGACGAACTTGTAACCCTTCGGGTCGGCGGCGACCTGGTTCCAGTTGATCGCGCCTTGATAGTGGGAAATATCGAGTCCGGGCGTTAGAACGGCGCGCGCTTGCCGAATTCCAATCAGTGAAAAAATCGTGGCGAAGAGGGCGCAAAGGCGCGCACTTGTGCGAAGACTCAACCTTTGGCTACAGCGACTTGCCGCGCTCAATTGAAATTCCCCAGCAATCAACGCAAAACCGACTTTGGAAAAAATCACCGTCACTGCTCCCTCCGATTATCGGCCTCATTAGGCGCGACCGTCCGAACTCGAATGATGACAACTGCGATACTGCAAAACACGAACTAGCGAGCTTGCATTAGCGAGTGGGATCGATGAACGAGTGGAAGGTAGTCGGGAGGTGACGTGAACCTCTCGGTTCACGTCTGCAACGGAGGATCAGCCAATCTGGGTGATTGCTCTGAACATCGAGCCGCGGACGAAGCGAATCTGCGTTGTGCGTGGCAAGAGCTTAGAAGCCTTCTCTGTTCACCCGAGACTTATTCTAACAGGGCGGCCGTCAAATTGTCGTCAATCGCGGAACGGGATAGCGCAGAGGCGAGAAACTGCTGCGCAAATTGAGAAATCGGCGAGCCGGATCCCAGGGCTAATGCGCGCTCCGACCGCGGCCCGTGGTGACCAAACAACATAGGCCAAGCAGCCCCAACAGGAGCGTGGCCGGTTCGGGCACTTGGGCCTGGCCGCCGGCGAATTGCGAACTGCCGCCACTGGCTGCGGTATTGCCGAAGTTGGCGCGCCAGACGTCAAAATCGGTT
>DATBAY010000025.1:0-4563 GCA_036271295.1 Lacipirellulaceae bacterium
CGTAGGCTTCATAGCCATGATCGCGCAGTTCCTTGGCGAGCAAGTGCGCGTTTTCGGCCGCCTCGATGAGCGGATTGCTGTCCTCTTTTTTGTGGCCCCAGAATGACTTCGATGACTGATCGTCCTTGGCGCTGGTTTCTAGAATTGTTTTGCCGCGGAATGTGGCGACTTTGATCGTTTGCCGACCGGGGCAATCGAGCAGGCTGTGTTCGACACCTTCGTTCATTTTGGCGACGAACGAGTCGACGCCCTTCGGCACGAAATATTCTTTCGGCAGCATGGGGTTGTGCGTGAAGAATGCGCCGGACATCGGCCCTTTCTTCGGTGCTTTGGCGCCGAGTTTCTCTACGATCGTATTTTCGTATTCACGCACTTGGGCCATGCTCTGCGTCGTCTGATTTGGATCGACATCGAGCGCCTTTGGAGTGAGCGTTTTGATGCGGGCAAGCATCTGCTGCGCGTCGGGATCTTCGATGGATTGAAAGTTGCCGACGAGGACGGCGATTTCGCGAGCTTGGTTGCCTTTGCGGTAGCGGCGCTTCGTTGGCGCGCCGTAGTTGTCTAAGCCTTGGCCTGGATTATTGTCGCCGAACGTAAAGTCCATTTCGCAGACGTACGCTGGCACGTGGAAACGCGAGCGAAGCTCTTCGGCGAGGTCATGCGCTTGCTTCTCGGAGCCATTGCCGGAAAAACTGGCGGCCACAACGAGCCACGGACCGCGATCTTGTGTCAGTGCAAAGTCGCCGGTCGGCGCCGTATCGTTCGAAGTGTCGGGAAGGTTGGCGGACGCTTGTTTAACGGCGGAGCCGTTCGCGGCGTTGCTGTTCTTAGTGATACTGGTGGGCAAAAACTGGCGCCACAATTGAGCTTCGGCGGCACTCGCGGCAAACAGTGAGCAAGCCAAGCAGGCAAAAGCGGCGAAACGAGTCCAAAGTGACCGCATCCTTGCGCACCTTTCGAATGTATGGACGATGAGACGATTTCTGGCCGAAACGGCGGCGTCGGTAGAAGGGCCGCCGAGCGAATAGGGCGGGAAATGTAGCAAGGGGGGCGACCTTTTGCCAGACGAAAAGCACGCGTCTGTTGGGTAGAATAGACTTGAGCGCCCTGTAAAATGGGGCACAATGGGCGGGGCCGGCGGAATTGCCATCAGGCAATCGTGCCCGTGTTCAGCAGTGTTCGTACCCATCAATCCGTAATCAATCGCCTCCTTGAGGAATCAACGATGAAATTCAGGCCTCTATTCGTATCATCTCGCAATCGGTCTTTGGTGGCAGTGCTCGCGCTGGGTACCGGTGTAAGCTTGGTCAGCGTGCTGCCATCGCGCGGGGCGGGAACTGCGACCGAAGCGCCGCCGGCGGCGGCTGCTTCCAAGACGCAGGGCAAACCTGCTGTCGCGCCCCTCGAAAAGAAAGAGACGCCCGAGCCGAGTCCGATTCCAGCGGGGCCGGCGAAGGAGACGCCGGGCGGTACGGCCAAGAAGGACGTGGTCCCTGCCAAAGAGAACAAGCCTGCCGACGAGGCGAGCAAGGATGGCAAGGAGAAAAAGGAGAGCGAGAAGTCGTCTTCGTCTTCCAAAGAGACCAAGTCCAAAACGGAGAAGGCGAAGAATGAATCGAGCAAGTCGGAAGAGCACGTGAAGAAGGGAGAAAAAGTTCGCCTGGCGATGCTGACGCTCAAGAATTCGATGCCTGAGTCCTCGAACCAAGCCGGGCCATTCGGTGAGGCTCAACTCGACCTGCGGGAGTTGATGAAGCGACTTGATAAGGCGGCGAAGGATAAATCGGTTGCCGGGTTGGTCCTTGATTTTCAGAGTCCGGAACTTGGTCGCGGCAAGGTTGAAGAGCTGCGCGAGGCGATTCAGCGTTTTCGTTTGTCTGGCAAGAAGGTTTACGCCACGCTCGATTCGGCAATGCCGGCCGATTACCTGGTCGCCTGCGCGTGCGATGAAATCATTATGCCCGAGACGGGTGAGTTGATGCTGCCCGGCGTTCATGCAGAGGCCATGTTCTACCATGGCCTGCTCGCGAAGCTGGGGGTCGAGGCGGACTACATTCACATCGGCGCTTATAAGAGCTATGCCGAGGCGATGACGCGCGACAACTTCAGCGAGCCGGTTCGCGAAAACATGAACACGCTGATCGACAGCATTTATGACGACATGATCACGACGATCGTAAAGGATCGCCCGGTTTCAATTGCGCAAGCCAAGGAGATTGTGGATACGGGGCTGATTTCCGCTCAGAAAGCGAAGGAGCTCGGGTTGATCGATCGCGTGGCGTACGTTGATACGCTGCGTAAGGAACTCGCGGACAAGTACAAGGCCGACCCGCTGGTGTTCGTGAAGAACTATGGCAAGAAAGAGGTCGACACGGATTTCTCGGGCCCGATGGGATTCTTCAAGCTGATGCAAGCAATGATGGGCGGCGGCTCGTCGTCGAGCGAAGGGCACGGTAAGAAGATCGCGATTGTATACGCCGTCGGCCCGATTTCGACCGGCAAAAGCGAGACGAACGTGTTCGGCGACGAATCGCTGGGTTCGACGACGATCATTGATGCCCTGCGCGAGGCCGACGAGGACAAGCAGGTCGTGGCAATCGTGCTGCGGGTCGATAGCCCCGGTGGATCGGCGCTAGCCAGCGATCTTATCTGGCACCAAACGCAAATCCTCAAGAAGCCACTTGTGGCCAGCATGGGTGACGTGGCGGCCAGCGGCGGCTATTACATATCGATGGGCGCGAAGAAAATCATTGCGGCGCCGTGCACGATCACGGGTTCGATTGGCGTGGTGGGCGGCAAGATGGCGCTCACTGGGTTGTACGAGAAGATCGGCGTTACGACCGAGACGATCGAGCGCGGCAAGAACGCCGGCTTGTTCGCGTCGAGCGGCAAGTTCACCGATTCGCAGCGCGAAGTCGTGAAAAAGATGATGGAAGAAACATACGATCAGTTCACGAGCAAAGCTTCGCAGGGCCGGAAAATGCCGTTGGACAAGCTGAAGAGCCTGGCCGGCGGGCGAATTTACACCGGTCGCCAGGCGAAGGAAAACGGGCTCGTGGATGAACTCGGCAGCCTGCATGACGCGGTGAACGAAGCCAAGAAGTTGGCTGGGCTCGCGGCCGACGCCGAGGTTCGGACTGAAGTGCTACCCTCGCCGACGAACTTCCTAGAGTCGCTGTTTGGCAATCTTGAAGCCGAGAAAGAAACGCGCGTCGGAAACGACATCAAGAGCATGTCGCCGGAATTGGTTGAGGTTGCTCGCAAGGTGGCAAGGCTGCGATCGGCGTTTGATCGGCCGGCAGCATTGATCTTGCCATTCGACCTGAACATTCGTTAAGTACGGCCGCGTGCCAAATTAAAGTAGTCGTCTCGCTCCGCGAGATGAAGTCTCCTCGCGCGGAGCGAGAGAGCTACATTAGTTGCCGTCTGGATTACAAGCGCAGCCGGCCGGCGGTTTCGCAAAGTCGCTTGGCACGATACAATATCGTGGCACAGGCGCAGCGTGCGCCGGTAGCACGCCACTGTCATCGCCTGCCAATATTCCTACCATGTCCGGCACTTGCGTTATCGGTCTGCAATGGGGCGACGAAGCCAAAGGCAAAATCGTCGACCGGCTCACCCGCGAACATGATTTTGTGGTTCGCTTTCAAGGCGGGGCCAACGCCGGGCATACGGTAGTTGTCGGCGACCAGGTTTATAAGCTCTCGCTGCTTCCGAGCGGGATTCTCACGCCCGGCGTGACGTGTGTTATTGCTTCGGGCGTGGTCATTAATCCAGCACGTGTGATTGAGGAGCTCGACGAGCTCGCGGGACGTGGCGCGGGTTATGCAGACAATCTTCGGATCAGCGATCGCGCTCACGTGATCTTCCCGTGGCATTTTGCGGAAGATCGGGCGCTCGATAAGAATACATCGGACGGTGAGAACATCGGCACGACGGGGCGAGGGATCGGGCCGTGCTATCGCGATAAAGTCGGGCGGTCGCATGCGATTCGATTGGGCGACATGTATCGCTCGACATTTCGGTCGCAAGTTGAGCACATTGTGGCCGCCAAGAATCGCGTGCTGAAAGTGCTCTATCCGGCGGGCGAATTTCAGCCGCTTGATGCGTCCGCGATTTTCCGCGAGTATTCGGCCCATGCCGAACGGTTGCGGCCCTATGTTTGCGATACGACCGAATTGCTGCTCAATGCGGTCGAAAGTGGCAAGCGGCTGCTATTCGAAGGCGCTCAAGGGGCGCTGCTCGACGTGGACCACGGCACGTACCCGTTCGTGACGAGCAGCAATAGTTCTGGCGTGGGAATCGCAGCGGGTTCTGGCGTGCCGGCGAAGAGCGTTGATGAGTGCATTGGTGTCGTGAAGGCATATTCGACGCGCGTCGGCGGTGGACCGTTTCCGACGGAACAGGACAATGCGACGGGGCAATATCTACGTGATCGTGGCAACGAATATGGAACGGTAACGCGGCGGCCGCGGCGATGCGGTTGGTTAGACGCGGTTGCGCTGCGGTACACGAGTCGGCTGAGCGGCGTTACGACAATCGCGGTGATGCTGCTCGACGTGC
>DATBAY010000026.1:0-18970 GCA_036271295.1 Lacipirellulaceae bacterium
AGCTCGTTGGCGACGACCTTTTCGTCACCAACACTGAACGCCTGCAGCGCGGCATCGACGAGGGCATCGCCAACAGCATCCTCATCAAGGTGAACCAAATCGGCACGCTGACCGAAACGATCGAAGCCGTCCGCCTGGCTGATCGCAGCGGCTACACCAACGTCATGAGCCATCGCAGCGGCGAAACCGAAGACTCCACAATCGCCGATCTGGCCGTCGCCCTCAGCACGGGCCAAATCAAAACCGGCAGCGCTTCCCGCAGCGACCGCATCGCAAAATACAACCAGCTGCTCCGCATCGAAGAACAACTCGGCGACGCCGCCCAATATGGCGGGCCACTCTTCCCAAAGAAGTAGTTTTTAACCACAACGGCACGACGAACACGACGTACAATTCCTTTACGTTGTGTCCATCGTGTCGTCGTGGTGAGAATTAAATGGAATCGCAAGCCAATTCCGGCCTCACCGACTCCGCCTGGTTCTGGGTGCTCATTTTCGCCCTGATGGGCCTTGTCGCGCTCTTTGCCATGCACGGCAAGTACAGCCGCCGGCAGGCGAACATCGAACGGAATTACCAGGCCCGCGAGCGCGTGGCCGAACAAGTGACGGCAGAGAATAATTCTCAAGAGCCCGACCGAATGGATAAGTTAGAAGTCCGGCATGAATTTTCTACGCCGGATGAAAACCTCGTCCCCTTATGGCCGCTGGGCGTGTTGCTCGGCCTGGCGTCAGGCGTCGCGAGTGCAATGCTCTGTCGAGCGCACCTTCGCGGCGACTTTAACTCCTCTGATTCCGAAACCTCTGTCCTATGAGATGGCTCGCCGAGAATGCGCTGCCCATTTGGATCGGCGGCGCAATCGCGCTCACGATGGCCGGCGTCGTGTACTTTCAAACGCGAACGAAGGGTTCGCTAATCAGCGTTCTTGGCGTCTGTGGCGTCACTGCCGCGCTACTGCTCTTCAACTGGCTCGTCGAAACGCCGCGTGAAGCCGTCAACCACGCGCTCTACCGTCTCGCCGCAACGGTAGAAGCCAACGATGTGGCCGGCGCACTTTCCCAACTGGCGCCAACCGCCAACTCGCAGCTGCGGAAAGACGTTGAAACCCTCATGCCCCAGGTTCGAATTGAAATGGCGCGAATCCTCGGCGAGCCGAAGATCGAATTGAACACCGATGAAACAGCCGCCAACGTCGAATGCCGCGGCTTCATCCAGGCCACCAACAAACGAGACGGCATGAAAGGCGACGCGACCGACCGCTTTGTACTGCAGTGGGTACACCGCGGCGATCACTGGCTGCTGGAGAACTACACTTCGCAAAAAGATTGGAACGGAGCCGTCCGACAATTGCAGAAAGTAACTCCGCCAGCGTCGACTAAGTAACCGTGGATCGCTGCATCACGGCCCTTGCGGCGGCCCACCGCCGCCATTCCAACCGCCTCCTTGCCATTGCCCACCGCCTTGTTGCCACGGTCCTGGCCCCCCATTTCCTTGGTTCCAGTTGCCCTGGCCCCAACCTCCGTTGTTTCGGCCGTACCCGTTGCTGTAGTACCGGCCTCCATACCCGCCGCCATACGAGTACGGCCCCGGGTAACCGCCGTTTCCTGGCCCCACGTTGGTATAACCGCCCGCCAGAATCGACTCCTTCCAAGCGTCGTGGAACCGTTCCCACTCCGCATCCATCCCGCCGCGGCCATTCCCCCAAGCCTGCACCTGATAGTACCGGTCGACCGACCCATCCGCCCCGCGCAGATTCGTCTGCGTGAAGCGATAGTTGCTGGTGACGTTCCGCTCATCTTCCAGAGGTTCCACCGGCGCAATGCGCTCGTACTGCGCAACGCGCGCGCCGGTCACCGGATCGTGCGAATAAGTGCTGCGATTGAAAATCCAACTCGGCTGCTGATCTTCCACAACGCAAGGCCGAGACCCGCACGTTTCGCACGGCGCCTCGCATGCCGCCGCAACAGGCGCAGAACAAATTACGAACGCAAACAACGAGTAGCGGAGGAGTTCCTTCATCGGCAGCACTTGCGGGAGGAGAAGAGGGGGAATTGCCGGCGCGAATCGCCGGACAATTTCCAATCTAATCGCTCGCCGCCACGCTCAAGCGGCGTTGCGTTTTCGCAACGTTAGCGTCTGCGGCAACGCCGATACGCGACCGATCGTGCCGATTATCACGACGACTCCGCCGCCACGACCTATTCGCCCGAATCACTTCGCCACCGGTGGAGCACCCGGAGGAGTAGCCCCTGGAGGCGGGGCGCTTCCAGCCGATTCCTTCTTAATGACGTACAACTGCCCGAAGTCGCCCGCCGTTTCGCCGTTCGGGTCGTACAAGTACTCTTCATCCGCCTCGATGTGCGGCAATTGAAGGTCGTTCTCTTTAACACACACGTTCATGAATTCTTTCGTGTCCTTGGGCTTGCGGCCATACGTGCCCTGGAAGTTGCGCACGCCCTGGATCCACGCAATGTTGTCGACAACATTCATTACATGCCGCCGCGCGCCCATGATCGCGCTGTAATAACCACCGCCCTGCACGATCTCCCGGCTGCCAACTTTTTTCTTCTCCGGGGCGGGTGGCGCCTGGGCAGCCGCAGCCGCCGCCGCTTGCTGATCGGCAGCCGCCTTCTTCGCGGCTTCGTCCTGCTGCTTCTTTGCTGCACTCTGCGAATCAACTTCTTTGGCAAGCTGATCCATGCTCGTGCCACCACTACTGTTGCTGGCCGAAGAAGGGCAGCCCGTAAAAAGGGGCACGCACGAGATTGCTACCAAAATTCCGCAAACTCTGGATACCATGCTTTCCGCTCCTGACGCTGGACGTCCGAAACCTGTCAAGAAATTAGATGAGCACCACGAAGGCACGCAGAGCACCAAGAATTCTTTTACCTTGGTGCTCTGCGTGCCTTCGTGGTTAAATATTTCGATATCACAACGAAATCTTCCAATCCCGCATCCGCGCGAGCATCTCACGCTCTGTCCGATCGATCCGCAACGGCGTCAACGTGATGAACCCGTCCTTCAGCGCTTCTAAATCCGTGAGACCGCCCGCCACCGGCACCGCCGGCGAGTTCATACACCAATAGTAGTGCCGCCCTTTCGGGTCGGTCCGACGCTCATAGTCTGCGGGCCACCCTATCGTACCCATGGGCACGATTCGCACCTCGGTCGCACGCGTCATCGCCACCGTCGGAATATTAATATTGTACAACTTGTGCGAGTTCGAGTCGCGAATCGCCAGGATCTGCTCGATTATCTTGGCCGCGATCTCCGCCGCCCGATCGAACTGCGCGTGCTCGTCATACTCAAGCGACACGGCCACGCTCGTAATCCCAAACACCGCTCCCTCGGTCGCACCAGCCACCGTGCCTGAATACAGCACGTTGATACCGACATTCAGCCCGCCATTGATACCGCTGACCACGAGATCGGGATCGGGGCAGAACTCCGACATCGCCAACTTCACGCAATCGGCCGGGCTCCCCTCGACCGCCCAACCGCGCCGCCGGTCGCCGTCAAAAACTTCCTTCGCCATCAGCGGGCTCAAGAACGTGATCGAATGCCCGACGCCGCTTTGCTCGATCGCCGGCGCGACGACGTGCACTTCCCCCAGCCGCTTGAGCGCACGCTCCATCGCCGCCAGTCCCGGCGCATAAATCCCATCATCATTCGTAAGCAGTATCTTCATCATAAAGCCGCGACCGTCGGTCGCGGGCCATGTTCCCGCCCCCAGCATAAGCGCCGTTTAAGACCACCACAACTCGCCACTAGTTCGCGCCCACCGCGAGCGCTATAATCGCAGTTCTTCCCGACGGCGCTCCCTCTCCACGCCTCCCCCACGCAACACTTCTGCATGACAACGACATCCAGCTCGCCGCACCAGTCGGATCTCTCCACCGAACGCGTGCTCGTCTTGGATTTTGGTTCGCAGTTCGCCCAGCTCATCGCGCGCCGAGTCCGCGAACAGCACGTGTATGCCGAGATCGTGCGGCACAATATCACGGTCGAACGCGTCCGCGAACTCGCTCCCAAAGCGCTGATCCTCTCCGGCGGCCCATCGAGCGTGTACGCCGATGGCGCTCCGCATTGCGACCCCGCAATCTTCGACCTCGGCATTCCCGTACTAGGCATCTGCTACGGAATGCAGCTCATGTGCCAGGCCCTCGGTGGCCGCGTCGAGAGCCACCCGGTTCGCGAATTCGGCCGCGCTCAATTGAAAGTCACGCCCGCGAAAGAATCCGACGACCTGTTCGCCGGCGTCCCGCGCGAAACCGAAGTCTGGATGAGCCACGGCGACCAGGTGAAACTCATCACCGACCAGTTCATTCCGCTCGCGAGCACCGCCAACTGCGACCTCGCCGCCGTGAAGCACCGCAGCCGCCCACTGTACGCACTGCAATTCCACCCCGAAGTCACTCACACGCCCGACGGCAAAACGATGTTGGCGAATTTCGTGGCCAACGTCTGCCACTGCCGCGGCACATGGCGACTCGGCGATTTCGCCGAGCGCACCATCGCGCAGGTCCGCGAGCGCGTCGGCAACGATCGCGTCATCTGCGGCCTCTCCGGCGGCGTCGATTCCGCCGTCGTCGCCGCCCTCCTCTACCGCGCCATCGGCCAGCAACTCTCCTGTATTCTCGTCGACAACGGCCTCCTTCGAAAAGACGAAGAGAAATCCGTCGTTGAAGAGTTCACCAACCACTTCAAGGCCGACCTCCACGTCGTAAAAGCAGAAGGCCGCTTCCTTAGCGCACTCGCTGGCATCACCGACCCGCAAGAAAAGCGGCGCATCATCGGCCACGCCTTCATCGATTGTTTCGCCAGCGAAGCGATGAAGATCAAGGGCGCGAAATTCCTCGCCCAGGGCACGCTCTACCCCGACGTCATCGAAAGCGGCGCCGCTCAAGATGGCCCCGCCGACACGATCAAGCTCCACCACAACGTCGGCGGCCTTCCCGCCGAGCTCGGCTTCGACCTCATCGAGCCCCTACGCGATCTTTTCAAAGACGAAGTCCGCCAGCTCGGCCTGCAGCTCGGCCTGCCCGAAGAAATCGTCTGGCGTCACCCCTTCCCCGGCCCCGGCCTCGCCGTCCGCTGCCTCGGCGCGATCACCCGCGACAGCCTCGACACTCTCCGCGAAGCCGACGCCATCGTCGTCGCCGAAATCAAGGCCGCGAACCTTTACCGCAGCACATCTCAAGCCTTCGCCGTCTTGCTCCCCGTGCAGAGTGTCGGCGTCATGGGCGACGCCCGCACTTATGACAACGCGCTCGCCGTCCGTTGCGTCACCACCGATGACTTCATGACCGCCGACTGGACCCACCTGCCGCACGATCTTCTCGCGAAAATCTCGACACGCATCATCAACGAGGTCAAAGGCGTGAACCGCGTGGTGTACGACATCTCCTCAAAACCCCCCGCGACGATCGAATGGGAATAACTGGTCGCTAAAGCGACCAGCCCACAACCCCACCTCACGTAACCTGCGGACGGACTGGTCGCTTCAGCGACCAGTTTGCACGATCCGTGACGCTCCCCCCAGCGTTCGATCTAATATCTAGGCCCATGCCGCGCCTTCGGAGCACTTTCCCAATGCCAACACCCGCCATCCCCACCCGCCGCCACTTCCTGCAAACCACCGCGGCCACCAGCGACCACCGCGCGAAACGAGACGCCAACTTCCAAGGCTTCGGCCGCTTCCTCACCGCCAGCACCGGCGACTACTACTTCCGCACCGTGAAGCCCGTCCCCTACCCCGGCCGCACGCCGCACATCCATTCCAAAATCAAGCAAGGCGTCGACCGCGAATTCAACACGCAGTGCTACATCAAGGGCCACCCACAAAACGAACGCGACGGCGTCTACAACGAAATCCGCGACAAGCAGGCCCGCGACTCCGTCACGATCGATTGCAAACCCATCGCCGATTCAAAAGCGAACGAACTAGAAGCCCACTTCGACATCATCCTCGGCGTCCACCCCAAGCACGCCCAAAGCTAAAAACATCCCCACCGCGAACGACGGACTGGTCGCTTCAGCGACCAGTTGACCCCGCCCACAATCTCAAACGCGGCCAAAAATCGTTGTCGAATTCGAAGCCCTTTTCTGCTAGGATGTCCGGGCTAAACACCGCCCATTGGCAACCCCCTTGCCAACTCATTTTTGTCAGCAATGATTCAGCCTGATCCCAATATTCGCCTATTTTTGTCCCGTCGAAACCTTGCCGACTCTGCAAAACACGGCAACTTCGAAACGCTCACCGGACAAAAAGAACGAATATTGTATTAAAAAATCGACTTCACCGATTTCGCCAAAAAACAACTTGCGAAATCTAACCAACCCCCGCAAACTTCCGTGGCTCAAAAATACATCTTCCAAATCGAAAGCCTGACCAAGAAAATCGGCCAGCGCGAAGTCCTCAAAGATATCTGGCTCTCGTTCTACCCGGGCGCCAAGATCGGCGTCCTCGGCCGCAACGGCTCCGGCAAAAGTACGCTGCTGAAGATCATGGCCGGCCTCGATAAGAACTTCGATGGCACCGCCAAGCTCGCGGACGGGTTCACCGTCGGCTTGCTGTCGCAAGAACCTCAACTGAATCCTGACAAAGACGTCTTCGGCAACGTCGAAGAAGCGGTCGCCTCGACCCGGGCGCTCCTCACCGAGTACGAACAGCTCTCCGAGCAGCTCGGCGAAGTGACCGATCCCGTGAAAATGGAAAAACTGCTAGACCGCCAGGCGGCCGTGCAAGACAAAATCGAGCACGCCAACGCTTGGGAGCTCGACCGCAAAGTTGAAATCGCCATGGAGGCGATGAACCTGCCGCCCGGCGATGCCGACGTCAGCAAACTCTCCGGCGGTGAAAAACGCCGCGTCGCGCTCTGCAAACTGTTGCTACAGCAGCCCGACTTGCTGCTGATGGACGAACCAACGAACCATCTCGACGCCGAAAGCGTCGCCTGGCTCGAACGCCACCTGCACGATTACCCCGGCACCGTCGTTGCCGTGACGCACGATCGTTACTTCCTCGACAACGTCGCCCAGTGGATTTTGGAGCTCGAATACGGCAAGGGCCATCCGTTCGAAGGCAACTACACATCGTGGCTAAGACAAAAGCAAAAGCGGCTTGAGCAGGAAGAGAAGAAGGCCTCGGCCCGCCAGAAGATTCTCGCCAAGGAGCTTGAGTGGGTGCAATCTTCGGCAAAGGCGCGGCAAGCCAAGAGCAAGGCCCGCATTCAAGCCTACGAAAAGATGGCCGCCGAAGAATTCCAGGACAAACCCGAGGAACTGGAAATCCAGATCCCGCCCGGCCCGCGCCTGGGCGACATGGTCATCGACGCCCACAACCTGGGCAAGTCCTACGGCGACCGCGTGATCTTCGAGAACGTGAACTTCCGCCTCCCCGCCGGTGGCATCGTCGGTATCATCGGCCCCAGCGGCGCCGGCAAAACGACGCTCCTGCGCATGTTCATGGGTCAGGAAGAGCCGGACGAGGGCGAACTCAAAATGGGTCCGACCGTCAATCTCGGCTACGTCGACCAATCGCGCGACAGTCTCAATGCCGACAGCACCGTCTGGCAGGAAATCTCCGGCGGTCACGACATTCTCGAAATGGGCCGGAGTTCGATGAACTCCCGCGCCTACGTTTCCCGCTTCAACTTCACCGGCACCGACCAACAGAAAAAAGTCGGCGTCCTCTCCGGCGGTGAACGCAACCGCGTCCACCTCGCCAAACTCCTTCGCCGCGGCTCGAACGTGCTGCTGCTCGACGAACCCACGAACGACCTCGACGTCGACACGCTCCGCGCGCTCGAAGAAGCCGTCGCCAACTTTGCCGGCTGTGCCGTCGTCGTCAGCCACGACCGCTGGTTCCTCGACCGCCTCGCCACGCACATCCTCGCTTTCGAAGGCGACGGTTACGTCCACTGGTGCGAAGGCAACTTCCAAGACTATGAAAGCCAACGCCACGAACGCCTCGGCACCAGCGCAGACGAACCCCACCGCTTCCGCTATAAAAAACTACAACACGGTTAACAAACTTTTAGCGTCGACATCCGCGTCGACAGGATCTTCAGGAGCATCGTTTCGCCATGAGCGTCGTCCGCGTCGGAACCAACAAGAAGTACTCTGATAATTGGGACAAGATCTTCAGCGGCGGCAGCGCCAAGACCTCGAAGAAGGCTGACTCGAAGCCAGCAAAAAAGTCCCCCAAGAAAGCCGCCAAGCCTGCAGCAAAAAAAGCCGCGAAAAAGGGGCCCGCCGGCAAGAAGGGCAAACGCAAATAGTAAGGCGAACGCAATGTGCTTGCCTCGGATGTCGCCATCGCTACTATTGGTATCACTGCCTGTTTAAGCCAAAATCTCCCCAGCTTGCCGGATTTTCCGTCAAATCGCTGTGGCAACCGGCCGAATTGGCAATTACAGTGTGACTTTCCTACCGGATGCGACCGCTCAGGCGAGTCGCAATCTGTGGTGGTGACCGGGGTTCGCTGGTCGCCGTTCCGTACCCAACCAACTAATCCGTTTATTGCTACGTATTTGGAGTGACGATCATGAACAGCTGCCAAGCCCAATGGGAGGACGAAGAGAATAATCGCCGTGTCGAGTTGGTGGTGAACTACCAGCTCGATGCCACGCGGGTGCAAATCAATCACGTCACTCCTACCCGCGTAAGCTTCCTCTGCCCAACCTCCGGTAAACCGACGCGCTCGATCGGCGTGTGGACCAACGGCGGCCGCCGCGTGCTCAACCGCCAAATGAAGGCCGCCGGTCGGCTGCACTCGCTCAAGCAAGAGATTGCCGAAGGCAATTTCGTCGAGGTCATGCACCTCGCGCCGAAGTTCGCCGCCGAGGCTACTCCGGTTTTGACCGCCTAAGCAAAGTCAAATTAAAACAACGAAACGCACGGTCAATTGGCCGTGCGTTTTTTACGCGCGGGCCAGGAAGTCGCCACTCCGCGTATCGACGCGGATCATTTCGCCCTCTTTAAGATACTCGGGCACATGCACGATCAGCCCGGTTTCGAGCGTAGCAGGCTTAGTACGTGACGTCGCCGAGTTACCCTTCACGGCCGGGTCGCACTGCGTGACCTTCAGGTCGACCGCCGACGGCAATTGGATTCCTACGCACTCGCCGTTGTAGATCAGCGCGAGCATGCCTTGCAGATCTTCGGTGATGTACTGCAACTCGTTCGTCACATCGCCGCGCGGCACTGCGTATTGGTTGTAATCGCCGGAATCGAGAAAATAGGCGGCGTCCGTGTCGGCGTACATGAACGTGACTTCGCGCTTGCCGAAGTCGGCGTCAACCAATCCTTCGGTACCCTTGAGATTGATATCGGTCTTCTGCTTCGTAAGCAGATTCCGAGCGCGGAACTTATAGATCGTGGCCCCGCCGCGAGCGGATGGCGACTGGACCGTCATCGTTTCGATGATATGCGGCGAGCCGTTGTAAACAACGACGATACCGGGTTTGATTTCTTTGGCGAGCATGTTCAGTTAATTTCGGATTGTGGATGTCGGACTGCGGATTAAATGAATCCCAATCCGCAGACTTCTAAGAAAGAACGGCGCCCGAGGCAGGATCAATCGGCAGGCCGTGCGTGAGTTTCGCGAGTGCGCCAACAACGTTGAGCAAACTCGCAGGGTCGAGCGAGCCGCCTTGCCACTCTTCGTCATCGTCGGCGGCGTCTTCGTCATCGCGAACGCGTTCGAAAAGCATAATGTCGAGCCGGGCATCCGCCTTGAGCATGCGCTGCAATTGCTTGGGTTCGAGGTCCTCTTGCATCTGCTTGGCGAGTTCAACACTTTGCTCGGCAACTGCCTCGCCCCGTTCGTAGCTGATTTCGAGCGCGGCATTATCCTGTGGTGCTTGAATTAAAACCGATTCGAACATCCCGTCCTCATCGGCTTCAAGATTCTCCAATTTCAGACGCTTCGATGAATCGGTGATCGCTGCTTCGACTTGCGTCAGCGTGGGCCGGTCGGATTGCTTGAACAATACGAAGTAAGTGTCGCGCCATTCAAGCTGCTCGTCGCTCGCATCGCTATTGAGGTCTTCGCTCATTGGTTTCACCTTGCAACGATCATTCCCAGCTTTCGCCGTCGTCGTCCGGTTCGCCATCATCGGGCACATCCATGTCGCTGTGCCAGGATTCGAGATACTTCAGCAATTCGTCGCGTTCTTTCAAACTCGCCCACACTGATTCGCCTTGCTCTAAACGAATCTCATAGGATCCTTCGCGAACGCAGTCTTCTTCGCCACAGTAGTGCGGTGTAGCGCTGACCCACATCACGCGGTACAGCGGAATGTGTTTATCATCGATCCGGCAGAATACAGACATCTATCGCACCTTTTATTTCGTCCCACGTCCAAGCTCAGCACTGCGTCGCGCGGCCGCTTGGACAGCCTCCACAACGGCCTGGTTGAACCGCCGTTCGGCAAGCACTCCCAGACCGGCCAAGGTCGTACCGCCCGGACTCGTGACGCGCTCGCGAAGCACGGCCGGCGTATCGCCCGTTTCGAGCACCATTGCCGCGGCGCCGGCCGCAGTTCGTACCGCTAACTCGGCGGCCAGCTCTGGCGGCAGCCCGGCCGCCGCGCCTCCCTCGGTCAGGGCTTCAATCATACTATACACAAATGCTGGTCCCGACCCGGACAGCCCCGTGACCGCATCCAGCATCGCCTCATCAACTTCGAAGGCGGCTCCCACGGCCGAAAGCAGCTTGGCAACCAGTTTTCCGTCGTTCTCGGTCGCGTGTTCGCCGAGGCTATAGCCACTGGCCCCCTTGCCGATGAGACAGGGCGTATTGGGCATGACACGGACAATTCGCTGCTGGGGCGGCAAGGCAGCCCCGATCCGCGCGAGCGTGACGCCGGCCGCGATTGATACGACGAGCGCATTCGGCTGGATCGACGCGCGCAATGAAGCGAGCGCCTGATCCATTGTTTGCGGTTTGACCGCCAAGAATATGACATCCGTCTGGCCAACGTTTTCAACGTTGTCATTCGCGACTTCGCAAGATGGCACTTCGTGTTCGAACGCGCGCCGCGCGTCGATGCTGGGGTCGCTAGCGACGATCGAATTCGCCGACACGATCTTCGCGCCGACCAAACCGCGCGCCAGCGCGGTGGCCATTCGACCTGCCCCCATAAAACCTATACGCATTGCCAGTACCGATAGCACTTGAATCTATAAATGTAGTCTCGCCATCCTACGGCAATTGCGGGGTCGAAACAACTTCCCGCCAGCGACGACGGCACTGCTAGTTTGCCGGCTTGCAGCGACGACTTTAGTCATCTAGGCACCTTGGGCCGTTTTTGCGAGACTTCTCGGCCCAGCTTGGACGAATATCCAAGATGGAAGTCGCTTTTCTCCTCTATCAATCTATTCAGACTTTGTGCTCCAGGAGGCACAGAAGCCATGCGACACTTCGCGCGTGTGCTGATCGTCGTTGCATTATCGGCTTGCTGTTCGCAGACGGCCGTTGCGGCCGATTCGTCGTCGAGCTCCAGCTGGTGGCCGTGGAGCAGCAGTAGCGAAAAGAAGCCGGAGTCGAGCCCGCTGGGTGCGAGTGGTACCAACCAACTCGGAACTCCGCAACTCGGCGGCCCCGTATCTCGGCCGCTCGCGGGCCCCGCTCAGAAGCCGCTTGGAAGTCCCGCGACTTCACCGCTGGGAGATCCCGTGCCGAAACCGAAAGAGCAAGCGAAAACCACAGATCATTGGATGCTCAGTTCGCCGAGTGGCAAAGTGAGCTGGCCGCACCTCACAATGCCGAAACTGCCGTCGATTTCCAACTCCACCGCCGACACGAAGAAGCCAGCGCCAAAGAGCTCGTGGGTTGAGAAAACACCGACCCCGCCGAAACCTTCGCCGATGCAGAGTGTCACGAACGAAGCGCACAAGATGAGCAATGCGACGAAGGACGCTTGGCACAAAACGGTAAAGGCGGTCACGCCGAGCAGTTCAACATCGGCGAAGTCCGACAACAGCCCCCGGGTTGCGAAGAAGGAAATGGACCCGCCGTGGTACAAGCGGATGTTCGGCGCGAAGACCGAGCTCGAGCAACCGCAAACCGTGCCGCAATGGATGGCCCAAAAACGGCTGGATCCGTAATTCCAGCTTGATTTACGATTCGCACAATGATCGCCAGGCCCCGGCTCCGCCGGGGGTTTTGAAGTCTCGCGTAGTTGTGCGTGCGGGCAAACCCCCAGCGGAGCCGGGGGATGCCGGATGGAACTTCTCGTTAGCCCGAACGGATTTCGACTCTGGACACTTTTCGTCCGATCGCCAGAATGATGCGCACAGGTAAGTTCAATTACCCGCGAGGCGCAGCATGGCCATTAAGCCCCCCGATTTGTTGAACCGACTACCCTCGGTCTCCGAGTTACTAGAAAAGCCGCCGATTCGAGCACTCACCGAGCGCTGGAATCGGAGCGCAGTAGCCGGCAGCGTGCGAACTTTTCTGGACGAACTGCGCACCGATTTCGAGCGCCGCGCGGCGGCGATACCGTCGCTTCGCGAATTGGCGGAACGTGCGGCTCGGTACGTCGTTTCTCGACAACATCAATCGCTCGGGATTGCGATCAACGCCACGGGCCAGATTGACGCGCCGCAGTGGGCGAGCACGCCGCTGGCCGAAGCCGCGCTCGAACGAATGATCGCGCTCGGGCGCGAATACACCATCGAACCATCCGAAGAGAAATCGAACGCAACTTCCGCGCTACAACATTCGCTACAGCAATTGGCCGGCGCCGAAGCAGCCGCCGTCGTGCACAGCTATTCCGGAGCGGTGTGGCTGTCGCTGGCGGCGTTGGCCGCCCATCGCGAGGTGATTACAGCGCGTGACGACTCGAACGACGGCACAATATCGCAGCTAGCCCTCGCAAATGTAACGTTGAAGGAAGTGGGCGACGCCAACCGCGCTACGCGCGACGATTTCGCAGCGGCCATTTCTGCGCAATCGGCGGCGATTCTCACGCAAGATGGCGAGCGCAGCGCTACGTCGCAAAAATCGGCGGAAACCGAATTCGAATCGCTCACCCAACTGGCCCACGAACGTCAATTAATTCTAATTGATGCGCTCGGCGCCGCGCCGCTCCTCGATCCGCCAGCGGCGTTGAGCTCGCTCGGCAGATCGGCTGCCGCCAGCTTGGCAGGTGGCGCGGATCTGGTGATTCTTCGCGGCGATGCCTTCGTCGGCGGTCCGAACTGCGGCATATTACTCGGTCGCAACGAGCTTATTCAACGCGTGATCGCACATCCGTTATACGCCGGTTGCGAGATCGATCCTTTGCGCGCTGCCGCGCTCGCCGCGACCGTCGCGTGCTATGAATCCACGACCACCCCAGTTTCACCGCTACCGATTTGGCAGTGCTTGAATGCTTCGATCGAGAATCTTCGCAATCGCGCCGAGCGCTTGGCTGCCCAATTGCTCCATGTGAACGGCGTGGCGGGTGCAACCGCGACTGAAACACGTAGCGCAATCGTGTCGGGGCGAATAGGCGAAACGTTTCCCTCCTTTGGCGTACAACTGACGCCGAAAGAGGCGGACGTCGCGGCGCTGCGGCGGCGGCTGCTGTCAGCCCGCATTCCGATTTACGGTCGCGTCGAAGGCGATCACATCCTTCTCGATTTGCGAACTGTCCTCGCGCGGCAAGACAAACTGATCGTCGATTCGCTGCTTGGACCTGAGCCGGCGGACACGCAGCCCGTAGCTGAAGCCGGCAATTCGACAGAAGCCTGAGCCGGCAGCGAACTCATTGCTGGCAGGCTTCGTAACTGGACTAGCGGCAAAAGAGCAAAACGAATAACCGCTAAACTCAGCCTTGCTTGCCCGATCTGTGACCCGCCGGTACGATACCGGTTAAGTCGTTAATTCACTTTAACTTAGGCCGATCGGGCAAGGGCCGCATGCCGGGCCCCGCTCCTCGTCCCAATTGGCCTCGAATTGTTTCCAGGCAACCGTGTAGCATTCGCCCCCATGATGACAGGGGGATTTTAAGGGATTTCCATATGATGCAAATGACCCACACCCGCTTTCGAAAGCTAGTTGGCTTTACAGCACTCTTCGCCGCCGCCTCAATGATGACGGCCGGCGTTGCCGTGGCGCGCCCGACCCAACCGAACGCGGTCGACAAGCAAATCACGCTCGCCGTTGCGATCCTTATGGAACGGCAGCACCTTACCGGGCAGCGGCTGGACAAAACCATGTCCGAACGTGCCTTGAAGACGTTCATCAAGGACCTGGATCCTTTGAAGCTCTTCTTCCTGCAGAGCGACATCGACGACTTCCAGCGGATGAACAAGGAAAACAGCATTGGCGACGCGCTGAAGCGCGGCAACGTTCAGTTTGCCTACGATATTTTTTCGCGATTCTTGGCCCGCGTGGATGAACGCATTACGCTCGCCGAAGCGGATTTGAACAAGCCGCAAGATTTCGAGCGCGACGAGGAAATGGTTCGCGATCCGGAAACCGCCACGTTCGCCAAGACGCCCGAAGAGGCGGCCGAGCGGTGGCGCCAACGCGTGAAGTTCGATTTGCTCAAGGAAACTGCTACGGCAGATAAGGTGCCGATGGACGAGGCGATCAAGAAGCTCACCAAGCGGTACGACAGCATCCGCAGGAGCTGGCAGCAAACGGATAACGATGAGTTGCTCGAGCGTTACCTCACCTCGATGACTAGTTCGTTCGATCCGCACAGCAGCTACATGGCCCCTTCGACGCTGGATAACTTCAATATCCAGATGAAGCTCGAGTTGGAAGGCATCGGCGCTTCGCTCCGTGGCGTGGATGGTTACACGGTTGTGCAGAACGTGATCCCCGGCGGTGCGGCCGACAAGAACGGCGGCCTCAAGCCGGAGGACAAAATTGTCGCCGTCGGCGAAGGCCCGAGCGGCCCGATGGAAGATATCGTTGACATGAAGCTTAACGACGTCGTGAAAAAGATCCGCGGCAAGCGCGGCACGATCGTCCGCCTGGAACTTGAGCCGAAGGCCGGCGGTGACCGCAAGACGGTGACGATTACGCGCGACAAAATCGAATTGAAGGACAGCGAAGCGCGGAGCGAAATCATTCCGCGTGGCAAAAAGGCTGATGGCACGCCCTATCAAATCGGCGTGATTCAATTGCCAAGCTTCTACATGGATATGGACGGCGCCCGCTTGGGCCTGGCCGATTACAAAAGCACCACTCGCGACGTGCGTCGCCTGCTCGAAGAGTTCAAAACGAAGAACGTGGATGCGGTGATCGTTGACCTCCGCTGGAACGGCGGTGGTTCGTTGACCGAAGCCGTGAATATGACCGGCCTGTTTATCGACCAAGGTCCGGTCGTACAGGTGAAGGGTCCAGATGGCCGCACGCAGCCCTACAAGGACCCGGAGCCCGGCTTGGTCTGGGAAGGCCCGCTCGTGGTAATGATCAACAAGTTCAGCGCGAGTGCTAGCGAGATTTTCGCCGGCGCCATTCAAGATTACGATCGCGGCATCGTGGTCGGCGACAAGAGCACCCACGGCAAAGGCACGGTGCAGCAGTTGTTCGACCTGGGCAACACGCTGTTCCGCACGGCCAATGTGCCGAACATGGGCGCACTAAAGCTCACGATTCAGCAGTTCTATCGCCCGGGTGGCGACAGCACGCAGAATCGCGGCGTCGTGTCGAATGTCGAGCTGCCGTCGTTGACGACGCATCTCGACGTCGGCGAATCGGACCTGGATTACGCCTTGAAGTTCAGCCGCGTGGAGCCGCTGCCCCACGACGACTTCCACATGTTCAATTCGCAATTGATTGATGGCCTCCGCCAACGCTCGGAGAACCGCATGAAGAATTCCGAATTCTTCGCCAAGGAGAATCGAAATATTAAGCGGTACGAGGAGCAAAAGGATAAGAAGACGGTCACGCTCAACAAGGAGAAATTCATGAAAGAGCGTGAGGAACTCGATTCCGACAAGCAGCAAGAAAAGATGTTCGATGACATGAATGACCCGAAACGGCCCGTCTATGAGATGGATGGCTACGGCGAAGAGGGTCTTGATATCGCGGTCGATTATCTGGAGCTGCTCGGCGGCAACAAAGTGGCCACCGCGCGAGCGGGCCAAACTGCGATCATTCCACAGTAAGCCGCGCCCGAAAACAACGTAGGGTAACTCATCGAAGCACCGGAGCAATCGCTCCGGTGCTTTTTTGCGCGCTCGGTACTGGGCTAGAGTGTTCTTCCGGCCGGCGTGTGGGTGCCTGTGGTAGTTCGCTAAAGATGCTCGAGTTCGAGCCGCATCCCGTCGAACGCGAGTGCCATGCCGGAAGGAAGCTCCGCGTTCGTCGCTTCGTGCTCGAGCTCGTGTGACATATGCGTGAAGTACGTTTGCCGCGGCATCAGCTCGCGTGCGATTTCGACGGCTTGCTCCAGGCTGAAGTGCGTCGCATGGCCGCGCGGCCGCAGGGCGTCGAGAATCAGTACGTCCAAACCTGTGAGCCGCTCCATGCTCTCGGGCGGAATAAAACTTGTATCGGTACAGTAAGCAATGTTTCCAATTCGGAACCCGAGCACTTCGAATCGCTTTCCATGCTGCATCCGAATTGGAATTACGCGAGCGCCTAAGATATCGAACGGATCCAATCCGATCCGACGAAAAACGAGTTGCGGCACAGCGCCCGGATGCGTGTGCGCGATATCTGAGAACGCATAGTCAAACGACTTGCGAATCCGCTCCTCGACCCGCTGCTCGCAGTACAATGGCACCGGGCCGCCGAGATAAAACTGCATCATCCGCAAATCATCGAGCCCGAAAATGTGGTCGGCGTGCTCGTGCGTATACAAAACGGAATGCACGATGCCGATTTTTTCGCGCAGCAGTTGCTCGCGCAAATCCGGCGACGTATCGATCAGCAGATTGCCCTCGGGCAAACCCAATATCACGCTACAGCGTTTCCGGCGATTGCGGGGATTTTCGCTCGTGCACACTTCGCAGCCGCAGCCGATCATCGGCACGCCGACGCTGGTGCCGGTTCCCAGCAAAATCATTTGGCCGCGGATATCGGTCGTTTGAAACTCTTTGGTCACGGTATGTAGTGCAGCCCCAGGTTAAGCTATTGGTACGCAGTTCCGGCGGAATGACAGGAACGGCGTTTGCGTAAATCGGTTTGACTATTGAGTTTACCTGCCGAAGCGGCAGCCTGCACCCATGCCAACTCCGCTTGACCCTGAGAGCAAATCGTTATAAACTTTTTGCCGGAAACATGTTACGCGCCCGTGGCAGCATTCCGCAGCAGTGGCTGCCGCTGTCTGCCACCGCTCGCCGGTTGGGCCACCGCATAGCTCCCTTCCGGCGGCAATCGTCCATCCTTATCGGCGCAGCCTCTGCCTAGAATTATCCATGGAAATTCTCGAACGAATTTGGGAAGTCTTAACCGCCATCGGCAATGGCCTGATGGGTCGTTTCGAGCGGTCGATCACCGGCCTCTTCGGTTCGGCCAACGCGCGGTTCATTAAGCGCCTGCAACCCAAGGTCGAAGCTATCGCTGCGCTCGAACCAAAGTACCAGGCGATGACCGATGCCGAACTGCGTAACCAAACCGCGGAGTTCGGCCGCCGCCTCGAACAAGGCGAAACACTCGATGACATTCTGGTAGAAGCCTTCGCTGTTTGCCGCGAAGGCGGCCGCCGCTTCATCGGTCTGCGTCATTACGACGTCCAAATGATGGGCGGCATGATGTTGCACGAGGGCAACATCGCAGAAATGGTCACCGGCGAAGGCAAGACGCTTGTCGCCACGCTGCCTGCTTACCTCAATGCACTCCAGCCGGTCACGACGGATGACGACGGTCACCCGCGCGGTTCGGTGCACGTGGTCACTGTCAACGATTACCTGGCTCGCCGCGATATGGAGTGGATGGGTCCGCTCTACACAGGTCTCGGCCTCACGGTCGGCAACATTCAAAGCGGTATGGAGTCGGACGAACGCCAAAAGGCGTACGCCTGCGATATCACCTACGGCACGAATAACGAATTCGGCTTCGATTACCTCCGCGACAACATGCGGATCGCCTCCCGCGGCGACGAGCGGTATCCGAAGCATCAACAGCAAGCCCAAGGCCCGCTGCACTTCGCGATTATCGACGAAGTCGACAACATCCTCATCGACGAAGCGCGGACGCCGCTCATTATCTCTGGTCCTGCCGAGGACGATGTCACCAAATACAGCCGCGCGGATAAAGTGGCACGCCAGCTGAAAAAAGATTCGCACTTCGAAGTCAAAGAAAAAGAGCACACCGCGAACCTCACGGATGAAGGCGTTCGCGAAGCCGAGCGGCTGGCTGGCGTCGAGAGCTTCTACACGGCCGGCAACATGCAGTGGCCGCACCTTATCGATAACTCGCTTAAGGCCCACCATCTCTACAAGCGCGATGTTAATTACGTCGTGCAAGATGGCGAGGTGGTCATTGTCGACGAGTTCACCGGCCGCCTGATGCCCGGTCGCCATTGGAGCGATGGCTTGCACCAGGCCGTCGAGGCGAAGGAAGGCGTCACGATCAAACAAGAATCGCAAACGTTGGCCACGATCACGCTGCAAAACTTCTTCAAGTTGTACGACAAAATTTGCGGCATGACCGGTACGGCCCTCACCGAAGCCGGCGAATTCTGGAAGATCTACAAGCTCGATGTCATCGGCGTGCCAACAAACAAGCCGCTGCAACGCATGATCTATCCGGACGTCATCTACCGCAGCGAACGCGAGAAGTACATCGCGATCGCGGATGAAATCGAGCGGCTCAATAAATATGACCAGGTCCTGCAGGAGGATGGGGAGCTAATCACCGGGACCATTGAAAAAGAGACAGACGCCGAAATCACGATCGTACCGCAGAATTCGAAGCAGGCGCAATCGATCCCGATGAAGAAGGTGAAGGACCACCAGCGCCGCGGCCGACCGGTGCTTGTCGGTACCGTTTCCATCGAAAAGAGCGAACGGATCGCCG
>DATBAY010000027.1:0-3746 GCA_036271295.1 Lacipirellulaceae bacterium
GGTGTGTGCGCCCTCGCGGGCATCGCTGCTGACGGGACTCACACAGGGCCATGCCAACATCCGCGACAATCAATTTGATAAGGCGCTGGCCGACACGCACACGCTCGGCACGGTGTTGAAACAGGCCGGCTACGCCACCGCGGCAGTCGGCAAGTGGGGCTTGCAAGGCAGCGCGAAACCGGACGGCACGGAAGCAGACGAAGAAGGATCGGCAGCACGGTGGCCTGCCTATCCGACCAAGCGTGGCTTCGATTATTACTTCGGTTATGTGCGGCACAAAGACGGCCATTTTCATTATCCGAAAGAGGACAAACGGGAGGTGTGGGAGGGCGATCGCGAGATTTCCGCAGGTTTGGATTTATGCTACACGACTGATCTTTTCACGGCGCGAGCCAAGAAATGGATCACCGATCAAACCGTCAACCATCGTCAGCAACCGTTCTTCCTGTATCTCGCGTTCGACACGCCGCATGCCAAGTTGCAGAATCCACCGTGCGCCTATCCCGCAGGCGGCGGCCTCCATGGCGGCGTGCAATGGACAGGCAAACCCGGCGCGATGATCAATACTGCCACCGGGGCGATGGATGAATGGATGCACCCTGATTATGCAACTTCGACTTGGGACGACGATCATGATCCCGCCACGCCGGCAGTGCCCTGGCCGGACGTGCAGAAGCGTTATGCGAATGACGTACGCCGCATTGACGACAGTGTGGGCGATCTTCTGCAGCTGTTAAAGGATCTGAAGATTGAGGACAACACGTTCGTCGTGTTCACTTCGGACAACGGCCCCTCCATTGAATCGTATCTTAAGGAGGCCTACCGTCCGACGTTCTTTCGCGGCTTCGGACCTTTTGATGGCATCAAGCGCGATACGCTCGAGGGTGGAGAGCGCGAGCCAACACTCGTTCGCTGGCCGCGCGGCATTCCGGCCGGGAGCGTGGACAATCATCCCAGCGGTCAATGGGATTGGTTAGCCACGTTTGCAAACTTGGCCGGCGCGCCGGCCTTGGCAGCGTCGGACGGCGTATCGCTTTTGCCGTCACTCACCGGGCGAGGGCAGCAGAGGCGCAGCACGCTCTACGTCGAGTATTTTAATGACGCCAAAACTCCCAATTTTCAGGACTTCGCCCCGGCGCACCGCGGAAAGTTGCGCAAGCAAATGCAGGCCATCTACTTGGACGGCTACAAGGGAATTCGTTACGACGTGAAGTCGGCGGACGACGATTTCGGCATCTTCGACCTGGGCCAAGACCCGCAGGAAGCCCACAATTTGGCGGACGATCCGAAATTTGTCGATTTGCAAACGGCCATGAAAGCGCGCGTGCTCCAGGTTCGAAAACCGAACCCCAGCGCCAAACGGCCTTATGATGATGCGCTGGTGCCCCCGGTGACGAAGCCGCCCTCTAGCGAACCGGGACTGACATGGTCATTGTTCCCAGGTGAGTGGCCGTGGATGCCGGATTTCCGCACGCTCACATCCACCAAAACGGGCAATTCGAAGCAAATCGAATTGACGATGGCTGCGGCCGGCAAACCATTCGGCGTCGCCTTTAATGGCTACTTCGTCGCGGCGGACGATGGCGAATACACGTTCACCGTGAATACCGACACGGGCGCAATGCTGTTCCTGCATGACATCCGAGTGATTGACGAGCCAATGAAAAACTCCGCCGGTGCGTTCAGCGGCAGCGTCCGACTCAAGGCTGGCTGGCATCCGCTGCGGTTATTGTATCGTCACGCGAAAGGCCAACCGCGGCTTGAGCTTACCTGTCAAAGATCGGGTGGCGAATTATTGAAGCTCGACGCCACGAACTTGCGTCAAACTGGACAAAGAAGTAACCGATAGAACCAGGCAGCAATTGCGAATATCTCGCGCTGTGCAATATCGATAGGTACATCATGACCTTTCCCTCCAATGCACCCCTTGCAGGGATGCGCGTTACACATCAGGCGTCGAGGCGCGAAGCGCCGCGCGACTCATGAGTCACGTCAGAGAGAACGGTTGAATGATGGGTGTTTGCGTCGAGAAGTGTGTTCGCGGTGACGCAACCGCGGCGGCCCAATGTTTGAAAACATTCTGCGGGGCCCACAAGCAGAGCGGATTTCAAAGGTTGAAGAAATCCCAACGCGGCTATTCTAGCGATGCGATGAACGCGTACAAGTAACGTCTGCGAAGATTTTGAATTTGTCGTTTTGAATTAGCGGGCTTCACAAACCGCGATCGTCGTTGCGGTGTGAAATGTGGCGACAAGAAGTGTCACCAAACGACAGATGGGCGATGGCGTGATGCGAAATGAGCGCGAAAGAATTTTTCCTGGAATCGTCGGGTGATGAGAACCAATCCACGCTTCCACTTGGACACGTAGTTCTTTCTCATTTGAGGAAAGTACATTCCCTAAAAGTGAAGAGTCACATCTCACCTAAAGGATCAGGGACGACAGAATTGACGGCGTCCAAAGAGCATGATCTGATTGGCGCATACCTCGAACTTGCGATTCAACGTTCATGCCCCTTCATCCACGAACGCGCGAACTTACTGACTTGCTGGAGCGATGCCTCGCACACGCAAGTACATGGGAAGGAACGGTCTACCGGTTTGTCACGATTCCGTACGCCAATCGAGGCGACTTACTCTCCGGTGCTGGAGCTCGTCATATGGGCGGTCGTTGGAACCCGCCTGACCAGTTCAATGCCATCTACGGAAGTCTCGATCCTGAGACTGCTATCGCAGAGTCATTAGGAACTTATTCGGTGTTCGGAATATCGGCCGAGAAAGCTCGGCCGCGAGTGTTCGTCGCTATTCGTTTGAAACTGCAATCCGTTCTCGACTTCGCATCGCCGCGCGCCGCAACCACTCTGGGTCTCGACTATGCGGCGCTGGCGAGAGAGAACTGGCAGAGCCTACAAGACGCAGGCGCTTGGCGGAATCTGCTTCGAGTTCCAACTTGAAGCGATCCTAGTGCCGTCACTGCGAAAGGTGGACGGGAAGAATATCGTCCTGTTTCCGGGACGAAGACTGCGAGGCAGTTCGTGTAAAATACAGGTGCTCGTGACTTGCCACGCAAGAGTTAGCTTGGCACGCCTGATTCGAGCAGATGAATCATTCGCCATAGCCGGTCGATCTGCCCGCGCTCAATAACTTCCAACGGCTTGAGCCCGTCAAAAGATTCGTTCGGAGCCTGCAACCACTCGCCGATGAATTCAGGTTCGATAACAGTCGCAAGACCTTGTTGCAGCCGCTCAAGCTCAGTCATTCGCTGGCGGCTAGCACCGCCGAGTGCTTCTCCACTTTCCCAATCCGCAATTGCTCGCTCAGAGAATTGCGAGAGTCGTGAGAACACTCTTCGGCTCACGCCGAAACCTTGGCGTAGAGCGAGAATGTTATTCAGTTTACCGCTAACCTTCATCGCGCGGAGCTTTTTCACCGGTGCAGGCTTGGCGATACCTGTCGGCTTACGGGTGGCAGCTTTTTTCTTTGCAGTAGCCATTTGAATGTCCTCTATCAAAGTATCGGACATTTATTGCGAAAAAGTCAAGAACTAGTTCATGCAGAAGTGCATGCACAAAATGACTTTGTCGTTAGCCAACCTGGAAACCAGGCCCCTTTGTCAGCACCCCGAGTTCCCGGCACGTGAGCGGAAAGTAGCTGGTTCAGCCTCTTCGGCGACGATGCCAATCGGCGATCGCGTCCTGAAATGCGTTTTTTAGCGCAATCGGAAACGCCCGTGCTGTGGGAGTTCCCC
>DATBAY010000028.1:0-3088 GCA_036271295.1 Lacipirellulaceae bacterium
GCCGACCAGTCGTTCACCAGACACAGTCCGAAGGCGTGCTCTTCGGCCTCGGCAATCGGGATGGAATGGCCAAGTTCGTTGCCTCCGCCGATGAACAGGCCGACTTCCAGTTCGTAATCGAGGCGTTTCGATTCTCCGAACGTTGGCGTTACAGCATCGGGAGCTTTGGTCTGCCCGCTCGGGCGGTGAATCCGCGTGCCGCTTACGACGATGGACGATGCGCGACCGTGATACCCGATGGGCACCCACTTGTAGTTCGGCAGCAGCGGACTTTCAGGCCGAAACATGCTGCCGACATTGGTAGCGTGAAAAAGTGAGGCGTAGAAATCGGTGTAATCGCCAACGACGGCGGGCGCGAGCATCCGGACTTCGCTCATCGGCACGACGAATTGTTCGATGTTCGCCCGATGCTCAGAGCCTTCGCGCAGCATTTCGAAGCAGGCGCGGCGCAGTGTGTGCCAGCGCTCGCGGCCGAGCGCCATCAGCAGGTTCAGGTGCTCTTCCATCAGCGATTCGCCGGTAATTTCGTCGATGAACGGAATGCAATTTTCTTCCGCCGCCTGGCAGAGGTCGAGCACATGATCGCCAATCGCCACGCCAACGCAAGTCAGCGCCTTACCGCGGTCGATCACGCCCAGCGGCAGGTTCTGAATGGGAAAATCTGTTCCGGGTTGGTTCGCCGATTCCACCCAGGAGCGCGCTTGGGGATCGTGGGTTTCGTTCAAACCGTGCGAATCGGTCATGCAGAAAGTTTATAGCAGGTTGAGCGCCTTGAGGTCGGCGATCGGCTCTTCGAAGGAGCAGGAGCCGAAGGAGATGGCGAAGTTTTGGCGGGCGGCCTGAATCCGCGCAATTGGGATTCGGGTGTGAGCGCCTTGGCCGTGCGGATCGCCAATCAATCCGCGGTTGGTTGGCTGGTTTAGAACCGGACTGCGAATGAATGCGAACGCGTCAGTGAACTCAAGGCATGGATCAACCACATTGAGCAAGCTCACAATGAGATCGGGGGGGCGCGGCGATTCATGCCCGTAGCAAAACGCCGCCATAAGAAATACATTAAGGAACCCGTGCATCATCCCGGCCGGCGCATCGTGCTCGTAAGTGAGCGGCTTCTGGCAGCGGATCGGATGATGCAATCCCGCCGTTGCCTTGAACGGCACCTTGTGCTTCGCGCACTCGACTAGAAATCCTGCGACGATGTCCGACGGGGGAAACATCTCCGCTTTAATACCGCCGGTGCGAATCTTCGCGCGTCCGCGAATCTGGTGAATCGTCTGCAGCAGCTCCGAACAATCGAACGGCCGAATTTCAAAATAGGGAGTTATCGTGCCGCGAACGCAGGCGCGAATCTGCGAGATCTCTTGCGCTGTCGTCGCCTTGATCTCGATTACGTCAACGTAAGCCGCCTGAACATGGCGTTCGTTGAACTTTTCGATAGCAGTTAGGTCGGATTCGTAATTAGAACCGACGAGCGCACTGATGCCCCAAGGCTCGATGGGTTGAAGGTGTGAAAAGGCCTCCTCGAATTCGGCGAAACAGCTGACCGGGAGCACGAAGCGCCCGAGAGCGCGCGCGTAAGGACCGGCGAGATACTTCGCATAGTTTTCGACCGCGGTCTGCAGATCGAGCCCAGCAGGAGGGAAAAGCCCCGCGTAGTCGATCAATCCCGCGAGCAAAGCGTCGAGAGACCGGGGCCCGAGCAATCCCGTGGCTTGCGGTTCAGTCATCGGATCACGTCAGCCCTTGAAGTTCTTCTTCAGCCCCTGCCAGCACTCGAAGTAGTCGTGTTGCAGTCCGGCATTGTCGAGCGCATACTTCGTCGGCTTGCAGATAAAGCGTGTCTCGAACATAAACGCCAGCGTATCGCCGAGAAACTGCGGCTTCAACTCGGCGGTGGAGGCCTTGGCGAACGTGTCTGCATCGGGGCCGTGACCGCTCATGCAGTTGTGCAGGCTGGCGCCTCCGGGGACAAAACCTTCTTCCTTGGCGTCGTACTTGCCGAAAATCAGGCCCATGAACTCGTTCATGACGTTGCGATGGACCCACGGCGGCCGGAAGGTGTGCTCGGCCACCATCCAGCGCGGCGGGAAGATGACGACGTCGCAGTTAGCGGTGCCGGGAACTTCCGACGGCGAAGTAAGCACAGTATAGATCGAAGGATCAGGATGGTCGAATGTAACGCTGTTGATACAGTTGAACTTCGCGAGGTCGTACTTGTACGGCGCGTAATTACCGTGCCAGGAGACGACGTCGAGCGGTGAGTGATCGTAGCGCGCCTCCCACAACCGGCCAAGGAACTTTGCCGTTACACGAACGTCGCCTTCCACTTCTTCATAGGCCGCGTGCGGAGTCTGGAAGTCACGAGCGTTGGCGAGGCCATTGGCGCCGATAGGGCCGAGGTCGGGCAGACGAAACAAAGCTCCGTAGTTTTCGCAGATGTAACCGCGGGCTTCATTGTCGAGCAGTTCGACACGGAACTTGATGCCTCGCTGAATGACGGCAATCTCGCCGGGCTTCACATCCATGCGCCCGAATTCGGTGAAGATGTGCAGGGCCCCGGTTTGTGGAACGATTAGCAGTTCGCCATCGGCATTGTAGAAGAGCCGGTTCGTCATGCTACGATTCGCAACATATATGTGGATCGCCACGCCGGTGTGCATCGACGAATCGCCGTTGCCCGCAATGGTGATCAGCCCATCGACGAAGTCAGTGGCCTCCGCCGGCATCGGCAACGGGTCCCAGCGCAACTGATTCGGGGGCGTGGGAACTTCATCAAACGGCGTCGAGCGCAACAACTTCTGCGGCAGCGGCGTGTAAGGCTGGTGCATCACCGAAGGGCGAATGCGATAGCACCATGTGCGCCGATTCGATACTCGCGGCGCGGTGAAGGGCGTGCCGCTAAGCTGTTCGGTGTAGAGCCCAAGCGGCGCGTGCTGCGGTGCATTTTGCCCGACAGGCAGCGCGCCGGGAACGGCTTCGGATGCGAACTCGTTGCCGAATCCGGAGTGGTAGATCAAAGGTTGCGATTTAGTTTGGGTGGTGGCCATTGTGCTCTCGTACCGCAAAAAGTGAGGGCGAGACGCCCTCA
>DATBAY010000029.1:0-6942 GCA_036271295.1 Lacipirellulaceae bacterium
TCGAGCTGAGTTTATTGAATTTATACGAGCAGTTCAGAATAAATGCGTTCGCCTCGCTCTTAAAACGCGTACCTAATTTCAACCTGTTTGTGCTTAATGGGCGGAATCGCGAGCGGCTCGACAATCGGCTGATTATGCGCCAGGCATTCATGCCAAGGTGGAATGACGTCGGTCTCGTAGTAGCGTTCAACGTAACGCCAATCCGATCCAACGAAATCACTATACCACTGGTCTAAGTCGTTGATGCCTGTTTCGCGGAGTAGCTGCAGGCCGAATCTGGCCGCTTGATATTCGTAGTCGTGCAACACGCGCATGAACACGGCTTTGTCGCTGGTATCCTTCAATGCGACAAGACTGGCCTCGAGCGAAGGCGCGGTCCACTGCACGCTGTGACCGAAAAGATGCAACAGAATGAAACATTGCATTTCGAAATCTACGTCCGGATCGATGGTGATCTTAAGGCCATTGAAAATACCAGTGCGTGGCGGCTCCAGATCACGATATTCGATTGCGAATCCATATTTCACGATCGCGGACGTAACTCGGAGCCAAAGATTTACTAATGACCCAGGCGTTGCTCGTCGCTGTCCAACTAATTCATGTCCCGCAAGTTGAGATGCCATGAAGTCTTTCATATTCGCTGTGGGGCACTGAACCGAATATCAACGGACCTCGATTATAATGCCGCGATTTGTGCCGGCATCCTTAGGGTGGAATGATTTTTGGACGAAGAGTGCGAAATGCCGATTGTTCGGCAGCAGCCGATGGAACGCAAGACGACAGAACTTACTTAGAAAACTATGAATAAGAAACTGCGAGAAATTGCGAAGTCCTCCATCAATCCAAACAAATAGAACGTGGCCGCAGAATGAGCAGTAGCGGACAATGTCGCCACGCCTACCCGCCGGATGCGCCAAAAACGATCGCATAGCGGACGGTGAAAAATACTCAGCAGCCGCGCTATCCGCGTCCGCTAGGCCGGATCGGGGGGGCCGGCGATTGCAAAACCTCTTATCCCACTGGGGGTATCAAAACACGAATTCTTCGCTCAGTTAATTTAGGCACTCTTGTAAAGTTGTTTTGCCTGGCCGGAATGACAGCGCTTTCCCGGCCAGATCTGCCACTTAAGGCCAAGAATATGAATGGGCAACGCCGAACGCCTCCGCGTTTTAGCGCGGATGGGCTTTACCAAATGGTGGTCGAAACCGGCCTCCCGTGCGCGACGGCGGTGCTCCTCGTGATCCCGTCCGGTCGTGGCGACGATGGTCAGTCCGTATTCCCAAGGCGCTTGCCGCATCCGCTTTGCCGGTTCGTAGCCATCGAGCCTGGGCATGCCAAGGTCCATGAGCACAATATGGGGACGGAAAGATTCCGCGGATTCTACCGCTTCCAGACCGTCGTGGGCTTTACAGACTTCGTTACCCATGACTGCGACTAAGCGGCTAAGGCTTTCCAGCGCGTCCGCGTTGTCATCGACGACGAGCACTCGTCGACAGACCCCGGTCCGCACCTAACTTAGAGTTGCGCATCAATTGCTGCCGCGAGAGACTCAAACTCGAACGGGCCGTCGTGGCGGTGGCCATTTATGTAGAATGTTGGCGTGCCGTTGACTCCACTGCGGACGCCGCCCAGAAAGTCCTCCCGCACACGCGGCGCGAACTCGCTGTCGTTTAGTGATTCGCGAAGTGCGGGCGCGGAAAGTCCGAGCGTTTCAGCCAACTCAAGCAAAAGCGATTCGCTCAGTACTTCCTGATTCTCATAGATGCTGTCATGCATCTCCCAAAAGCGGTCATTGGCCGCCGCGAACTCGGCAGCTTCCGCGGCGCTTTCTGCGTACGGATGGAGTTCCGCCAGCGGAAAATTGCGAAATACAAATCCGATCTGCTGTCCGAAATGCTTCTGGAGTTGCTTAACGATAGGATACGCGTGCCCGCAGTGTGGGCATTCATAGTCTCCGTATTCCACCACAATTACGGGAGCATTCTCGTTTCCTTGAAGATGATCCTTTGTTGTGACCGGTATTTTCAAGTCGGCCATGTTCTAGCTCCTATTTTTGCATTTCTTCCAACGCCTGTAGTATGCCATCGGCACCGGGATTGACGGCGACCGGCGAACAATAACTCCAAAATATCACTCCCCTCTTGTCAATCACGAAAAGTGCCCGCTCACAGCAGCCATCGGCCGAACGGTAAGCGCCATATTGCTTGGCGACTTCACCCTTCGGCTCGAAATCGGACAGCAATGGGAAATGTAGGTGCCGGTCCTTTGCGAACGCTTCATGACACCAGGCTCCATCGACCGAAATGCCTAGCAGCTCGGCGCCGTGCTTGCGAAACTCGGACAGAATCTCGTTGTATAGAGCCATTTGATCACCACATACGGGACTCCAATCGGCGGGATAAAAGGTCAGTATCACCGGTGTCCCACGCAACTCGCTGAGTGACAATTTCTGATCCGGAGTGACGTGGAGGCAAAAGTCGGGAGCTTGAATCCCTGGCTGCAAGATCTGCGACATAGTAGACCTCTCGAATCGGTGGCACGGAGTGCGAGGGAGACCACAAGCACGTCCTTAAAGTGTAGGCGGCTGCCGCATTGTATTGGATCATTTGGCAAGGTCTCTACTCTACAAGGACGTGCTGTTAGGCGAGGTTTTCCAATTTCGAACAAATCTGAGCATTATGCCAATCGTTCTGCGATCTGGGCCATCGTGATATGTCGCTCCGTCGGTTGGCGTGCCAGTGATTCGCAGAGAATCCCCGCAAACGGTTCGGGACGCCCTATGACCTGCGTGTCGATCGTGTCCGTACTGACTGCCAGCACGTCGCACTGCCGTTCACAGAACTCCGCGAATCGATCGCTCACGGCGGTCAATTCGGTCGGGCAAACGAACGAGAAATCGCGCGGGTAGAACATCAACAAGAGCCTGCGGTCGAGGTAATCGTCGAGAGTTGCCTGGCAGAGTTCAGACCCCGACCCGTTGACCACGGACAGCGTGAATCCAGGCGCTCGGATTCCTACTTTGGCTTCGCGGGTCATGATCGCCTCCTGTTGCCGCCCATAAAACTCGGACTCGAACGTGCGCTCAATCTTTTAAGGAGCCAAATCATTATTCGGCGCGGGCTCGCACCCGCGCCACCAATAAACCGCGTGCCATTCTTTGGGCGACTCGCTAGGAGAAGCTACAGTACTCCGGCTTGTACACGTGGCCGCGGATGAAGGCCTCATAATCGGCGGGACGCGCCACGGCAGCCAGGTTGCTGTCGAATACTACCTTGGCTACGCGAGCTGCCACTTTGATTTCGGTTTCCAAGATGTCCGACTGCAGCGGGAAGAGCAGTCCCTGCTTCAATTGATCGGGCGTAACCTGGTCCGCAAGCGCGTGCGCGGCCTCGATGAACATCTCATCGGTCACGCGCTTGGGCTGCGTCGCATAGATTGCCATGCCCACCGCGGGGAAGATGAAGAAGTTGTTAGCCTGTCCCGGAAGGAATGTCTGCCCTCCATATGAGACGGGTGGGAATGGTACCCCTGTCGCGTAGAGAGCTTTGCCCTTGGACCACCGGTATGCTTCCTCCGGAGTGCATTCGGCGTGCTCAGTCGGGTTCGAGAGGGCAAAAATGATGGGCTGGTCGTTAAGCCGGGACATTGCCTCAATCACCTGCCGGGTGAAAGCCCTGCCGACCGTGCTGACCCCGATGAGCATCGTCGGCTTGATTGTTACGATGGCCGCGACGAAATCCCGGGTCGGCGCGTTCGGATGCGCATACGGCTTCTGGAAGTCGAACAGGTCCATGCGGCTCTGCTCCAAAAGTCCGTTGACGTCAAACATCGAGATGCGTGCTTGGGCCTCATTGAGAGACAGACCGTCTTGCACCATGGCAGAGGCGATAAGGCCGGCAAGGCCGATGGCAGCAGAACCAGCGCCGAGGAACAGGATGCGCTGGTCACGGATTTTGCTACCGCTGACCTTAAGGGCGGCAATCAAGCCGGCAAGCGTTACGGCGCCCATCCCCTGGATGTCGTCGTTGTAGTAGCACACCTCTAGAGCACAATGCGCTACCTTCGACGCACTGTCATGGCCGATGACGGGACTAAGCGCCGTGACCAGCATCAGCGAAAGCTCCACGAAATTGTTAATCGGTCTCAGATTCGCCTCGGTGCCTTCTACCGGGAACTTGCGGAAGTTCGTGCAGCCGTCTGTCATGATTCGGACCGACTTCGTGATGTTGAAGATCAAAAGCGGCTTATAGACATTCATCTCCAGGTAACCGCTCGCTCCGCCGACCGCGACAGCGAAATCGTTCGCCATAACTTGTGCGGCTATCATCGCGAGAGCCTCACATTGCGTCGGGTTCACCTTGCCCGGCATGATCGACGATCGTCGTTCGTTTGCAGGAATCTTGAGCTCAGCGAACCCATCGCGCGGTCCACACGACAGCAGTCGAATGTCGTTGGCGATCTTGAAGAGGGACACGGCCAACGTCGTCAGAGTGGCGCTTAATTGCACTAGATCATCGTGCGCGCCTTGAACTGTGAATTTGTTCGGTGCCGTGACAAAGGAGAGCCCAGTCAATTCAGCAATTTGGGCAGCGACGTTTTTGTCAAACCCGGGCAGCGAATTGAGGCCTGTACCAACAGCTGTGCCGCCGAGTGCCAGCCGATATACGCCGCGCAGTGCCAACTCTGACCGTTCGAGATCATCCTCCAGCATGCCGACGTAGCCGGAGAATTCCTGACCGAGCGTCAGCGGCGTTGCATCCTGGAGGTGCGTCCGCCCGATCTTGACGATGTCCGCCCAACTGTGGGCCTTGGCGTCGAGCGCATCGCGCAGTGCTCGTACCGCTGGCAAGAGCCGTTGCTTCGTGCCGATCGCCGCTGCTACGTTCATCGCCGTCGGAAACGAGTCGTTCGATGACTGCGACATGTTTACGTGGTCGTTGGGGTGTACCGGCGTATGGCTACCAAGCGGTTCCCCGGCGATCTGCGAACATCGATTTGCGATCACCTCATTGACATTCACGTTGAACAGCGTACCGCTGCCGGTCATCCACACATGAAGTGGAAACTGGTCGTGGTGCTGGCCGGTCAGAATCTCGTCGCAGACACGGACGATTAGATCCTTCTGCATGTCGCCTAGTCGGCTGGCCTGATGGTTAACCAGCGCGGCAGCTTTCTTCACGTTCGCGTACGCCGGTATCATTTCTAACGGAATCAGGTCATCGCCAATGCGGAAATGCTCCAGCGACCGTTGCGTCTGCGCGCCCCAAAGCCTGTCAGTCGGAACATTCACTTGTCCGAGGCTATCCTGCTCAACACGCACGGCAGACGCCGTCGGTTGTGTTTTGTCGCTGCAATCATCACAGGTTCCCTTTTCGCATAGCCGTTTGGGTCGACATGCCCGCGCATGCGGGTGGGGAAGCGAGCAGATCGGATTTCTGTGTTTCCACTCGAATATTGCGCCGCCCCAGGATAAAGTGACTGCCTCGTCGCGAATTGGCTGTCACGAATTCCTTTGGGAAGCAGAGATCGGGGGAATGTTCCTCTTCAACAAATAAGCTGCCTAAATCAGTGAAGAAATTCGGTGAACTGGCCGACCAACGCATGTTGAAAGCAAAATCCTTAATGTCCTTGGGTCATCTCGCGTTGACTAGCCTCGAATAAGAACCAAGTTCGTCGCTCCGTCTCATCGATCCAAGTTTCGATGACACTTGCCGTGGCTATATCGCGGTGCTCGTCACAAACATTGTGCGCTTCTCGGAGCCGCGATGTTAGATTCTTGTTGTCCTCGCAAAGCTCCGCCAGCATATCGTCCGGCTCAACGTAGTCCGCATCATTGTCGAGCACGCGCTGCAGTTGAGAGATTTGACGAATGGATTTGATTGTCGAGCCCCCAATCTTGCGCACGCGTTCGGCAATCGGGTCTGTCATGTTGAAAATCTGTTCCGCTTGCTCGTCGAATAGTAGGTGATAATCGCGGAAGTGCGGCCCACTTAGATGCCAGTGAAAGTTTTTTGTTTTCAGGTAGAGCGCGAATACGTCGGCAAGAATGGCGTTCATAGCGCCCGCGATGTCTCGCGTCGCATCAGTGGACAAGTCGGTCGGTGCGCTTAGCACAGCTGGCCTACGATTCTTTGTTTCCTTCGACTCGAATTGATTGGTTGCAGTTTTCATTTGTTTACTCCGTCAAGAACATGCTGAACGTTAGCGACCGATTCACTCAGCTCATCCGCGCGGCGGGCTGGGTGGCTGGCGTCCGAATGACACTGCGCTTGGGCAGGCGACTGGCCATCCGCCCGCTGCAGGAGCCATCAATTCGGCCCGCCACACCATGGCACGTCGCAGCTCGCCTATAGGCCCGGCATGTGCAAGTTGAATGCCGGCCACGGCCTCTGAGAGTCAACGAATCGTGCAATTCGCGCGTGCGGCTCAACATGCTTGTGGCTCCAAATACCTAGCTCCCCCGTGTGACCCGTCCTACTGGGTAAACGGCTGTTGACTGGACGATAGTCAATCGACCCCGCCTACAGCGCGGCTGCCTAAATTGACCAAAGTACCAGTCCTCCTCAAACCCGTCCTTGGCGACATATTGGCACATTAGGGACATCACGATTCGATTGCGAAGTGTCATTCCGCGGATCTTGAGTGGACTGAGGAGGTCAATCTCGGGGATCTCGCGATCGTGGTCCGATTCAGCCTGGCAACTGCCGAGAGATGAGTTCTGATCGTCCATGGCGTCGCTCTCCTGAATCTCGATGGATGAGGGACGGGCAGAAGTGAAAGAGCCAAGTACCCCACTAGCTCATGACACTGCATGTCGGTAGTTAACAAGCGTAAGTTCGCAATTGCCGACGAATGAGGGCTTCACCGCTCCTTAAAGAACAGCTTCGCAACCGCAGTCATGTTGAGGTTGCCGAGGTTTTCATCGATCGCTCTTCGGAAAAT
>DATBAY010000030.1:0-7289 GCA_036271295.1 Lacipirellulaceae bacterium
GTTGACGCAGAGGGCGCAGGAGATTTTTTGAACTTTAATTATTGGCGATACCCGCGTTTGATTTGACTTGCGCTAAATACCGATTGGAGGACGGAAAGCGCATGCCTTCGATTGGCGAAGGCACTGGCATCTCGTTAGGCAGTTAGTCGATGGCCAACGGGTAGGCAACTTGCCCACGAGGGCCCCATCGATTTGAGCTCCACTTTCGTCTTTGTTTAGTTCCATTTTTGCGCGCTTAGCTATAGTCGCGGCCTCATCCTTTCGATCGTTACGCTCTAAGAGTGCAACGAGAAGCGCGACGTGATTGGTGAATGTGTCTTCAGCGGCTCGTCGCCATTCCTTCTTCTTGTCTTCTGCTTCCTCTGAATCAGCCAGCTCACGATCTCTTTTGTGGCGCGCCGCCATATCGCTGTACGAAGTCTCGGGATCAAGATAAGCGTTACACAGCTCGAGCTTTTTCGCCCTAACAAGGGAGGCCTGAGCGGCAGCATAAACTTTTTGGGCAATCTTGGGAGATTTTTTGTCGAGGTCCACGAATACAGCGACTGTTTTATCTTCTTCGCCAAGGAGTCTGTTGATCTCACGCACATCGATAAAGTTGTCCCAGGCCGTTTTGGGATCATCGAGGCGCCGCACGGATTCGTCGCGGGCCTCCTCCAATGCTTTCTTGGCTGGTGGATACGTATCTGCAAGCTTGCGCCACGAATCCAATAGACCGGTCAAACGGACGCCGTAAAAGGCCCGATCATGGTCAAGACCGTGACGAAAAAGCCATTGGAATTTAACCAGCGCGTCGTCATTGCGCGCCTGGAGTGCATCGTCTTCGGCATCACGCAAAATCAACATCGGATGAGGGTTCGCCGGCGCAGCCCATTCTGCATTTGTTCGAATGGGCGTCACAAATACGAAGGCGATCAGCAAAAGCCGCATTTCATTGACCTATCTGCAACGTGGTTGGCGTCGATCCAAGGGAGTCCCAGCGATTTAGCACTATTGTAGCCAAGCGGCTCATCTCTCGCGCGGTGGAGTCCGCACTCATCGTATGCTTTGCGGCGATGCTGCGCAACGCAATCAGGTTTTGGCCGTACTCGGCGAGTTTGTCCGGCGGCCAATTCAATTTTCGCGAATGCGCCTGAAAGAATGCGGGGTCGAGAAGTGGCGAGGGCCAGTACCAGTCGCTGCCCGAGAACCAGATACGCTGGAGTTCGAGCAAATCGGTTGCGAGTTCGGCAGCATGGGCTTCGTTTTCGGAAGCGAAGAAGTGTTGGGCTACGCTGCGTTTGAAGTCGGCGTCGGTCATGTCGGGCTCTTGGCTGAAGCAGCGGTACGCGAAGCGCTGGACTCGCACAGGGAGAAGGTTGTAAGGCATTTTGCCTTCGGCGGTGGCGTCGAAGCCGTAGGGGGCGTGGCGTCGACCGACAACCCACGGGTCGCCGGCTTCGGGAACCGTGGCGACGTAGCTAAAGGCTTCGAGCGACGGGATGAAGCCGGTTGCGTGGTGATCGCGGGCGGTGCGGGCTGCGGCTGCGACTTCGTGCGGCGTGTGGAGTGCGGTGGCGTCGCTCCAGGAGATGGTCGTTTTGGCTTGCTGCATGAGGGCGGCGTCGAAGGGCGCGCTGTGGGGTGCGAAACTGAGCGCCCAGCGTGGGTCGAACGGTCTTTTGGCCGCGGTGGCGTCGAGGCCTGGGACTTTGGCGCCAGTGAAGTAGTGTGGGAAGACGAGGATCGTGGCATCGGGTTTCCGTTGCCAAACTTCGTTTGAGATCGTGCGGACGAAATCGAATTCGTGATCGTAGAAGTGCGCGCCGCACTGGGGGCAGTGGCAGATGGCGTAGTCGGAGGACTCGATGAGGAGGCCGTCGGCGTTCGGGTAGAAGTCGAAGAACATCTCGTGGATGTACTCGCGCATGAAGCGTTGCGACTCGGGTTGGGCTGGGCACAGATTCCAGCCGATGCTGTGGATGCCAAAGGGGTCGACGGGGGAGCCGTCGGTTTTTTTGGCTTTCAGCTCGGGGTGTTCGAGCGGGTATTGGTTTACGCCGTCGTAGCCGAACGGGGTAAAGCCGAGCAGGACGCGGATGTGTTTGGTGTGGGCGTAGTCGATCAGCTCGCGGACGAAATCGTGTTGGATGTTCGCGTGGTCGGCGTTGTATTTCCAGGTGACGGGAAATTTTTTGGAACGGAAGCCGCCGGCGGTCCAGAGGATCAGCGTGTTGATGTCGTCTTCGGCGAAGCAGTCGACGGCTTGTTTCCATTCGGCGAGGCCCATGACGGGCATGCGCATGAGGGTGATGTAGTAGCCGCGCTGGGTGAAGGGTTGCGAGGGCGGAATTGCGAGGAGAGGCGTCACGGCAGCGATGCTTAGTGCGAGCGAGATCGAAATGGCGATGCCGCGTGTGCTCATTGGAATTGCAAGTGAAGCGTCGAGGCTAATCGCCCCTCTCCCCTTTCGCTGCGCGATGGGCAACGCACTGCGCTCGGGCGACAATGGTCGCCCGTGCTCGTTTGGTCTCATCCCCGCGGCGGGGGAGGGAGCCGGGAGGACCTAAAACGGAGTGGAGCAGTAAACGGATGCAGTTGATTCCAGGAAATAGCGGCAGGTGAAGAGCTTACGCTGGCGTTCTGCGCCGGCAATAGAACGCTGACAGACCGAGCAATACGAGAATCAACGAAGACGGTTCGGGGACGGGTGCGGATTGAGACGCACCGGCGGCGGCGGTTTGGCCGAAGTGGGCGCGCCAGAGGTCGAAATCGCCGGCGTCGATTGTGCCGTTGTTGTTGCCGTCGGCGGCGAGGTTTGTGGATTGGCCGAGCGTATTACGCCAGAGGATGTAGTCGGCGGCATCGACGACGCCGTTGTGATTGTAGTCGCCGGTGATGCCAGCCTGAACGGCGTGGGCACTCACCTCGAGCGATAGACCGGAGCCGCCGTAGTAGTACGCGCTGACATTGGGCGTTGCTGCAGCCATCAGTAACGTTATGTCGTTGCCGCTGAGAATGTCGGCCTGAAGCGGCGAGAAGTTGAACGCCTGGGGCGTGGTGGAATCGAAACGGTTAAAACTGAAATTCGCTTCGGTGCCCGTCACGTTGTACTGAAGCAGCGGCGTGTCGGTGGTGAGATTCACGCCTAGCGGAGCGCCGTCGTCGCTGGAAGTCAGCAAACTGCCGGACTGGATGTTGGCCGAGTCGTCGGCGGAGTAAAAGACGTCGATTTTTCCAGCCGCATTCGCGCCATGAGTTTCGAGCGTCAACGCGACGTTGTCGATCGCCCAGTGACCGGGACCGAATCGCGCATCGTATTGGGCCTTGATCGCCGAGGTACTGAACCGCGCAACGCCGTAGATATTTTGGCCGACTGCGAAAAAGTCCTGGTTCTCGAAGCCCGGGCGTGGACCGGAGGCAATGATGGTGCTTTGCTCTTTAGCGGGCGTGGCGTAGAACGTCGCCTGGGGGATTTTGGGCGAGCCGGCGTTGACGTACGCCGTGTAGAGCGCGCTTCCGATCACGTTGGCGGCATCCTGGAAGCTATCTTCGGTGACCGCCTTCGTGTGGCTGTACAGCGAATCGTAGTAAGCGACTGAATCGGCGGGTCCGGCAGTTTTGGCAACGGCGTCGGCACTCAGAAGCGACTGGATCTTGTCATAGTCGGTTGGAATGCGGTTGAAGACCTGGGTGATGAACCCCGAACCGCTGGCCGGGCCATAGTAAGTCGGCGCGACGGACGTCATCGAGGCGAGCAGTTCGGGATAGCGAACGATGCTCCCATCTTCGAATTGCCCGCCCTCGTACCGCGCGTGTAATCCGCCCGGATCGTGGTTCGTCGTCAGGTGCAGCGGCTGATGCATGTCTTCGATGTAATGCGCGAGCGCGCCTGCGGTGGGAAGCAAGTGATACCAGTCGGCGTAGGTGGTTGCAGACTGCATTTTGGTGGTGAGCGTCGCCAGTGTATCGTTTGCCAGCCAGGGCACGCCGCCGTAGGCGCTGATGTAAGCACTTCCGTAGCGCGCGGTGGCGGCGGCGGTGGTCGTTGGGAAGGTGAAAGTGTGGGCCCGGAAATTTGCAAAATCGCTCCCGTAGCTGACGGATCCCGCGTTGCCGCTGGTTGTGGCAGTGGTGTCTATATTGATGAAGTGATTGCCCGCGGGCTCGATGTGCGGGATGGCGCTGAACTGCGCATCCGTTTCACCGATGAAGCGCTGCAAGTCGTTGGTGCCGTTCAAATCCTGCAGCACGCCTTGCGTGATTGTCTCGTGGCCGTAACCCCACCAGGCGCGCGCCGGTGTGACGGCAAGGGTAAGAAACGAGGCCATGACAAGGCAGGCGGTGAAACTTCGAGTGCGCAAAATTGCTTTCCGTGGAGACGCCACTTCAGCCCTTCCAATCAATCCCAATGCATTAGAGGGTATTATCCCGGCTAAGCGGCTGTAATCAAATTCGGGCATCGATGGGCTAGACCTACTTTCGGAACGAATTGAATGCTTGGCGGCGATTTGTGGCATCTACCAATTATTGGCGACGTGCTGGCGAAGTGCGACACTTCAGGCCAGTCCGCCACGGGGATTCGAGATAGCCCGCAGTGATGCCGAGGAGATTTTGTTAGGCTAAAGCCTGACCTACAGTTCCTTCACCCAGATTTGGCGGAATTGGGCGGGGTCGCCGTGGTGGTGGAGGCCGATGGGGCCAGTCTTTGGCAGGTCAGGGAGTTCGGCTTCGTTGATGACGCGCTCGCCGTTCGTGTCGACGCTCATGCGGTTGCCTTTGATCGTGACGAGGAAGTTATTCCATTCGCCGGCGGGATGGTCGGCATCTTTGATTGGGATGCAGGCGCGGCGGGTGGACTGGGGCATTTTCTTATCGGTGCGATAGCCGTTGATTTCGCCGGAGCCCAGGTCTTGGCTCCAGATGTTGGCTTGGCACTTCGATGTGCCGCGGAACAGGATGCCGGTGTCGCCGGCGTCGAAGTGAGGGCGGGTTTCGCGCTTGGTGGGGTCGTCCTCTTTCATGAGGAAGTCGCCGTTGTAGAGGACGATCGGGTGGGGTTTCATCTTGGGCTCGGCGGGAAGGCGCCATTCGCAGTAGAGTTCGAGGTCGCCGTAGGATTTTTTGGTCCAGAGGGATTTGTCGTCGAAAGATTTGCCGCCGGCTTTGCCGTCATAGTCGATGACGCCATTTTTCAGGACCCAGTGATCTTTGTGGTTGGCGGGCATGTTCCAGGCGTCGAGAGAATCGTGGTCGATGAGGGGTTGGAAGCCGGCGGCGCGGAGTTGATCGGGGGTTTTGACGCCGGCGGTGGAAGTCGGTTCGGTGGCGTGCGCTGGGAGATTGACCACAAAGGACACGAAGAGCACGAAGGAAGAAAAGAATGAGGATCGCATTATGTCTGGCTTGCTGGTTCGAGGTAGCTGGCGAGGTTGGGTGCAAAATGATCGCAACAGGCGGCACTGCTGGGCTAGCCAGCAGTGGCACCCGATGACTCGAGAAATGGTTAAGCGGGGTCGATGCGGCGGTAGGCTTCGATGACAGCGAGTTCGCCTTCTTTGCCAGGCTTGGAATTGCCGTGTTCCATGCCGATGACGCCGGTGTAGCCTTTGTTTTTGATGTGGCGGATGACGTTCACGTAATTGATCTCCCCGGTGCCGGGCTCTTTGCCGGTGGGGGCGTCGCCGCATTGGAAGTAGGCGATTTGCTTCCAGCAGTGATCCATGTTCGGCATGAGGTAGCCGACGCCCATTTGCTGGTGGAAGATGTCGCAGAGAATTTTGCAGGAGGGGCGGTTAACGGCCTGGCAGATTTCGAACGCGTGAAGCACGTTGTACATGAAGATCTTGCTGGCGCCTTTTTGTTTGTTGACGGGCTCGATGACCATCACGAGGTCGTGCGGCTCGACGATATCGCAGCAGCGCTTTAGCAGCTCGATGCAGGAGGCGGTCTCTTCTTCGTGCGAGAGTTTGGGGTTCGTGAAGCCGGGGACGACGCAAAGGAGCGTGGTGTTGGTGCGTTTGGCGATATCGACGATGTCGCGCATCTGCTTGAGCACGAGGCCGCGGGCGTCCTGGTCGCCGCCGGCGAAGGTGATGTTATTCCAGGTGCCGCGGAGGGCGGAGACGACGCCCATTCGCATGTCGAGCTGGGTCATCGCCTTGGCAATGCGCTCCTGGTCCTCGACGGAGCGGTTTTTCATCTCGTTGTCTTCCCAGGCGGAGTAGCCCCGATCGGCGGCGAATTTCAACTGGTCGACGAGGTCGTTGCCAGCCGAGGGCTGGAACATGCCGAAGTGCGGGGCGAAGTGCATGGTGAAGCGCTTCGCACTGGAGTCGGGTTCGAGCGAGTCGCCCGCGAGAGCTGTGTGCTCAGCACTAACGAGCGCACTGGTAGCGACGCTGCCGGCGGCCAATGAGAGAAAGCCACGACGGTTCATTGGTTGAGGGGCCGAATTCTTACGAATGCAGCTACATAGTTTGGGGATATTTCGATTCTTGCGAATTCGGCTACGGGAGGAAGGTAAGGCACCCTCACCCTGCCCTCTCCCTGAGGGAGCGGGGTTCTCAGGCAAATTTGGTGACGCCGGGGATGGCGATGGCGTAGCGGCCGTCGTCCCCGACTTTCACCGGGGCTTCGGAGTCCCAGGTTTCGGCGTCGGTGGTCATCGGCTTGCGGAGTTTCATCGCCTGGTCCCACTTGATCTTCTGGCCGGAGTAAGTCGCCATGCGGCCGATGATCGCGGTCATTGTGCTCGTCGCGCCGTACTCGGCTTCGTTATACGCCTTGTCGTTGCGGATGGCATCGAACAGCGCGTCGTGCTCTGTTTGATAGGCGTTGTTCTTGTAGCCCGCGTCGCCGCCAGAGGCTTTCCACTTGCGATCTTTGCCGACGAATAGCTCGGCATGTTGGCCATCGAAGTTTACCAGGCCCTTGGTGCCGTGGGCGTGTTCGGCCACTTCGTTTGCGCAGCCGGGGATTTGGCGGCATTGGCTGAACATCTTGGTGCCGTCGGCGTACGTGTACTCGACAGCGTGGTGGTCGAAGATGTTGCCGTATTCTTTGCCGGTCCGGACCTGCCGGCCGCCCATGCCTTGGGCTTCGACGGGATGGCCGTTCTTGATCCAGTTGCAGACGTCGAGATTGTGAACGTGCTGCTCACAGATGTGATCGCCGCTGAGCCACGCGAAGAAGTACCAGTTGCGGACCTGGTATTCGAGCTCGGAGAGATCGCCGCGGGCGAAGGGTTGTTTCGCGGGGTGGCCGCCGTTCCAATAGGCACGGAGAGTCATGACGTCGCCGATTTCGCC
>DATBAY010000031.1:0-6123 GCA_036271295.1 Lacipirellulaceae bacterium
ACCGAGGCTTCAATTCTCCGCTAACTTCCAGCATGGGCCGCTTCATCGATGCCGTCGCATCAATTGTTGGCGTTCGTGACTTCGTGTCGTTCGAAGGGCAAGCCGCAATGGAGCTCGAAGCGCTTGCGGAGCTCACTTCGGCTGACGGCACTGTATACCCGTTCCAAATTCACGAAGGACAACCAGCCGTAGTTGATACTAGGCCCACTACCCGAGCGGTTGTCGCAGATGTAATGGTTGGCATAGCGCCGCCCCAAATTGCTCGCCGATTCCATTCGACGATCGTCGCACTTTCAGTCGAAATGTGCGATCGCATTTGCCGTGAGACCAGAATCAATGTCGTCGCTCTCAGCGGTGGCGTATTCATGAATGCGATCCTGTCCGCGGAGATCGCCGAGCGACTCGACAGCATGGGACTGCGAGTTTGTCGCCATCATGAAGTTCCGCCCAACGATGGTGGCATCAGTCTTGGCCAACTCGCAATCGCTGCCGCGAGATTGACTAAGCGCGATGCTCCGCAAACTGCCCGCGAAGGTGAGGCAAATAATACTCCGAACTTCGCCGTGGCAGGCCAAATACGAAGGTGAAGCAATGTGCCTTGGAATACCTGGAAAAGTCGTCGAAACCTACGAAGAGCATGACGTGCTGATGGGCAAAGTCGACTTCGGCGGCGTGTTTAAGCGAGTCTGCCTGGAACATACCCGTGATGCCACGCCTGGCCGCTACGTGCTCGTGCATGTCGGCTTTGCGCTGCAAGTAATCGATGAAGACGAAGCGAAGCTTGTCTTTGACTTTCTCGAAAGTATGAACGAACTCGACGAGTTGCAAGTCTCTCAAGAATGAGCGCAGAGAATCGACCACAGGAAACAGTGCGGAATCGCAATGAAATATCAAGACGAATACCGTGACGCGACGGCTGCCCGCAAATTGCAACAGGCGATTGCCGGGATCACCACCCGGTCGTGGACGATCATGGAGATCTGCGGCGGCCAAACTCACACCATAGTTAAATATGGGATCGATGAGCTACTGCCGCCGAGTATCGAGCTTGTCCACGGTCCCGGTTGTCCGGTCTGCGTGACCGCGCTCGAAATGATTGATCGAGCCCACGCGATTGCTTCGCGACCGGACGTGATTTTCTGCTCATTCGGCGATATGCTTCGCGTCCCCGGCTCGCGCGGTGACCTGTTGGCGCTCAAAAGCCGCGGCAGCGACGTGCGCGTCGTTTATTCGCCTCTGGATGCCGTGAACCTAGCTGCCAGTCATCCCCATCGCCAAGTGGTCTTCTTCGCGATTGGCTTTGAAACTACGGCACCGCCTAACGCTATGGCAGTTTGGCAATCGCATAAACGCGGCCTGAAGAACTTCAGCGTGCTCGTGTCGCACGTTACGGTACCTCCGGCAATTACGTCGATTCTGGAAGCGCCCGGCAATCGCGTTCAAGGGTTTTTAGGGCCGGGGCACGTTTGTACTGTTATGGGCTACGAAGAATATGAGCCGATCATCCGCGACTTTCGCGTTCCGATCGTGATCACCGGGTTCGAACCGGTTGATATGCTCGAAGGCGTCTACATGACCATTCGGCAGCTCGAGGCCGGAGTCGCGCGTGTCGAAAACCAGTACGGCCGAGCCGTACGGCGCGAAGGAAACGTCCAATCACGAAAACTTATTGACGAAGTGTTCGAAGTCTGCGATCGCAAATGGCGCGGCGTTGGTACGATCCCACAAAGCGGTTATCGCCTTCGCGACGAATATCGCGATCATGACGCAGAGCAAATCTTCGATGTCGGCAAGATCGAGACGAACGAATCGACCGAGTGCATCAGCGGCCAGATTCTTCGCGGACTCAAGAAGCCGCACGAGTGCAGCGCCTTTGGCAAAACGTGTACGCCCCTCTCGCCGTTGGGCGCGACGATGGTTTCGTCGGAAGGCGCGTGCGCCGCGTACTACGCCTACGGCCGGCATTTGGTGACACGCCGATCGACCAATGCAGCTGAACCAACACCAACCGAATTGGTGCAATTAAGTTCACCATAAAGGCAAGCACGCCGAGAAAGGAGAGCACCATGCAACGAACACCATTATCTATACCGGAAATAGCGATCATCGCGGGCACGCGCGCCGTGGCAGCGGCCGGGCTCGCGCTATTGCTCTCAGATCGCCTCAGCTATGAACAGCGGCGCGCTGTCGGCTGGACGCTACTCGGTATTGGCGCCGTCACGACGGTGCCCATCGTGATTCAATTGTTGAGCGCTCAGTATCAAGACCCGCAGGATCAACTGGAATCGCGCTCCCCACGCTTCGCAAAACGAGAATTCTCGAGATAAGGCCCGCGATGCGCGAAGATTCGAAAGTGATTACCGTCGAGTCCGCAATCGGCGTATCGGCCGCGCTGAACGGCAATGCGCCCGCACTAAGCGGATTAGGCTCCTGCCCGTTGCCCAAGTCGGATTACGAGCACGTACTGCTCGGCCACGGCAGTGGCGGCAAGCTCACCGCCGAATTGATCCAAGGTGTGTTTCTTCCCGAGTTCGGCAACAAAGTGTTGGGCGCGCTCGAAGATCAGGCGACGCTCAGCATTGGAGCCATGACCGCTCAGACCAATGGCGCCCCACTTCCGCAAATTGCCTTCACGACCGATTCGTTTGTGGTCCGTCCCTTGTTCTTTCCGGGTGGCGACATTGGCAAACTCGCTGTGCATGGCACGGTGAACGACTTAGCTGTCGGCGGAGCGCAACCGCTGTATCTTTCCGCGGCATTCATTTTGGAAGAAGGCCTGCCGCTCGAAACGTTACGTCGCATTGTGGCCTCAATGCGCGCCGCTTGCGAAGAAGCCGGTGTGCTGCTCGTCACGGGCGACACCAAAGTCGTTGATCGAACCACGGGTGACCAACTATTTATTACTACTTCCGGAATCGGTCATATGCCGGCCGGACGTCGCCTGTCGATCCACGACGCGCAGCCAGGAGACAAAATCATCGTCTCTGGTACGATCGGCGATCATGGCATCGCGATCATGTCGGTGCGCGAAGGCATCGAATTTGAAACCGTGCTAGAGAGCGACTGCGCTTCGTTGCATGATTTGACACGTGTAATGCTGGATGCCTGCCCGTCAATCCGCTGCATGCGTGATCCGACTCGTGGCGGCGTGTCGAGCGCAATCAACGAACTCGCTGACGCTTCCAATGTCGGCGTTAAGCTGCAGGAAGATGCTATTCCACTGCGGACCGAGGTCCACGCGGCATGCGAAATGCTCGGGCTAGATCCGCTCTATGTCGCCAACGAAGGAAAGTTGATTGCAGTTGTGCCGAGCCAAGATGCAGATGCCTTGTTGGCATCAATGCGAAGCCATCCGCTAGGGTGCAATGCGGCGATTATCGGCGAAGTGGTCGCTGATCATCCGGGAATGGTCGTCATTCGATCGCTGATCGGTGGCGAACGACTGGTGAGCCTGTTGGCCGGCGAGCAATTGCCCAGGATTTGTTGAAGGATCAAGTCGAACGTGGTGCCCGCGATGAAATCTCATGCCCGATGCCATCGAAAACTCCGACGAAGAACTAGCGCCGAAGAAGTCTTCGGGCAAGATCTTCGTGCAAGAGGTCGAAGAAGGACTCGACGCCCTACATCTACCGTTTCATCGGTTGCTCATTTCGGCAATAGCGGCGGGTTTAGAGCTCGCGCTGAGTCTGTTCGTTATATCGCTCATCCGCACGATTGGAACGGGCTCACTCAGCGCACCAGTCCTGGAGCTGTTGGCCGCAGCGGGATTGTCGTTCGGATTCATCGTAGTTGTCCTCGGGCGATCGGAATTGTTTACCGAGCAAACCACGCTTGCCATACTGCCGCTACTGGCCGGCAAGAGTTCACCGCTCGAAGTGGCTCGGCTGTGGGGAATCGTATTCGTCGGCAACTTGATTGGCGCGACGGTCAGCGCCTATCTGATCGTTGTACTTGGCCCGGCGATGCACAACGTCGACGTGAATGTGTTCCATCACATCGCGACCACGATTGTCGATCATCCCGCATGGGTCATCTTGCTAAGCGGCGTTGTCGCCGGGTGGCTGATGGGTCTGGTGTCATGGTTGGTTGCCGCCAGCCGCGATACCATCAGCCAGATTTTCATTATTGGCTTATTCACCGGCGTGATCGGTCTCGGTCATTTGCACCACTCAATTCTCGGTGCAGCCGAAGTTTTGGGTGGAGTGTTTTCGCGAACCGGAACTACGTTCGGCGATTTCGGTCATTTCTTGTTGTGGGCGACGATCGGCAATGCCATTGGCGGCGCCGGTTTTGTTGCGTTACTCAAATTCGGCCACGCGCGGGCAGAGGACTCTGCATAGTGGGCTCACGTGAGCGAACCACCAGTTTTGCGATTTTCCAAGTGCAAGCGGAATCACAAACGGAGAACTAACAATGGCGACCACGCAAACAATTCAAGCCCGCCGCCCGCCGGCGGTGGCAGAAGTCCACATCATTTGGATGACCGGTGGACTCAGCTGCGATGGCGACTCCGTTTCCATCACCGCCGCATCCCAACCCAGTGTGGAAGACGTAGTCCTCGGTGCGATTCCGGGTTTGCCGAAGGTCCATCTTCACAATCCGGTGCTGGCCTACGAAAACGGCGACGATTTCATGAAGTACTGGTACATGGCAGAGCGCGGCGAGATCGATCCATTCGTCCTAGTCGTCGAAGGCTCGATCCCTAACGAAAAAATCAAACAAGAAGGCTACTGGGCCGCGTTCGGCTCGAACCATGAAACGGGGCAGCCGATCACCACCTGCGAGTGGATCGACCGCCTTGCCCCGAAAGCGTTGGCCGTCGTTGCGGCCGGGACGTGCGCCGCTTATGGCGGGATTCACGCCATGGAAGGTAATCCCACCGGCGCGATGGGACTCGCCGACTATTTGGGATGGACCTGGAAATCGAAAGCAGGCTTACCAATCGTCAACGTTCCGGGTTGTCCGGTGCAGCCAGATAACTTCATGGAAACACTCCTGTATCTGCTGTATCAGGTTGCCGGGCTCGCGCCCATGATTCCACTCGACGACAAGCTCCGTCCCAAATGGCTCTTCAGCACACGTACTGTTCACGAAGGTTGCGATCGGGCGGGTTACTACGAGGAAGCGAATTTCGCCACCGAATACGGCGCGCCCGAGTGCCTGGTGAAACTCGGCTGTTGGGGGCCGGTGGTCGATTGCAATGTCACGAAGCGCGGGTGGATGGCCGGCATCGGCGGCTGCCCAAACGTTGGCGGAATTTGCATCGGCTGCACGATGCCCGGCTTCCCAGACAAGTTTATGCCTTTCATGAACGAACCCGCCGGCGCGCACACCTCCGCCACGGCTATTGCCATTTATGGCCGCCTGATCCGTGCGCTTCGCCGGATCACCAAACATTCCGATAACAAAGAGCCTAAGTGGCGGCACAATCGCCCAGAGCTCACTACCGGGTACCACCCAACAACCTACGGCCAAACGACGCGCAACTAACGAATCACTTGCTCTTTGGGAGAATCGAACATGGCAACCGTCACGAAGCCCGTGAAAGACGCAAAGCGTGGCAACTTAGTCGAAATGTCGTGGGATCCAATCACGAGAATTGTCGGCAGCCTCGGTATCTACACAAAAATCGACTTCGACAATCGCGAAGTCGTTGAGTGCCATAGCACGTCGTCAATCTTCCGCGGCTACAGTATCTTCATGAAAGGCAAAGATCCGCGCGATGCTCATTTCATTACCAGCCGAATCTGCGGCATCTGTGGCGACAACCACGCCACGTGCGCCGTCTACGCTCAGAACATGGCGTTCGGCGTCAAAACGCCGCCGCTTGGAGAATGGATCGTCAATCTCGGCGAGGCGGCCGAGTACATGTTCGACCACAACATCTTTCAAGACAATTTGGTCGGTGTCGATTTCTGCGAGCAGATGGTCAAGGAAACGAATCCTAGCGTTCTCGATAAAGCCAACAAGACGGAAGCCCCTAGTGCGAAGTGGCACGGCTACAAAACCATCGGCGACATCATGCGGGCGCTTAATCCGTTCACCGGCGAGTTCTACCGTGAAACCCTGCAAGTGAGCCGTTATACCCGCGAAATGTTTTGCCTGATGGAAGGTCGCCACGTG
>DATBAY010000032.1:0-3390 GCA_036271295.1 Lacipirellulaceae bacterium
CCTGGTCGCCAGATATTTACAATCTCGCCAGCGTCAAAGGCAACCGCATGCTCGTCACCACGCAAACGGCGAATAAGCTCATTGCTGACGTGTGGTTCGCACGCGCCGATTTCGCCAAGGACCATGCGGATAAGATCGAAGCCATCACCCGCGGCATCTTCGATGCTATGGAAGAGCTCAAAAAGGACGACCAAAAGGCGCACTGTGCCAAACTCATGGCCGATGGTTACAACATGCCGGCCAGCGACACCATCAAAATGTTCGGCGACGCCCATAACACGAACTGGGCCGAGAATTTTCAGTTCTTCCTCAATCAGAACAATCCGACCAATTTCGAACGCGTTTGGTCGCAGGCCTATTATCTCTATCGCCGCGTCGGCGCGATTACGCACCAGCCTGTGCCCTTCGATAAGGTGATGGACTTTTCTGTGATCGAAGCCCTCGGCAAGGATCCCAAGTATCGCGCTCAGAAGGACGAGTATGAGGTCCATCTGGCGCCGAAAGGCGTATCACAAATTCACGCCGAATCGGACGAGATTCTCACCAATACGATCGTCATCCAATTCTTCCCGAACAGCTGGGAGCTCCACAAAATGACCAACAAGGAGCAGAACGGCCAAGTGGTTGAAGTGCTCTATGATCCGAACGTGGATACCGTCCTCGGAGAAGTCGCCAAACTTGCCGGGCAGTTCGGGGCGGCGCGGATCATCGTCGAGGGCCACACCGATAGTTCGCGCCGCGGACAGATTCCGGAGTCCATCGTGAAAGAATTGAGCCTCAATCGCGCCAATGCCGTGCGAGAGGAACTTGTGAACAAGTTCAAAATGGATCCAAACCGCTTTGCGGCCGCCGGGCTGGGTTGGGACGTGCCGGCCGATCCAGACGACCCCGATAACCAAGCCAAGAACCGACGCGTCGAAATCAAAGTCTATTCCGCCGAGAAACAATAGAGAGTCCGCATGAGCGATGCTTCAGCGAGCACTCCCCCGGCCGAATCGAATCCGTCGGTGCCGGCGGACACAGTCGTGAACTTGAAATCCGACGGCGAGTCGCCGCACAGCGGCCGCTTGTTCGCCTTCCGCAGGCCGATTCCGCAATGGGCCAGCATCGTGCTCGGGATCGCCTGTCTCGGGTTGGTGCTTGCAATGTGGTGGTTTATCACGCGCGGACCTCTCGAGGAGCGAATTCTCGGCTACAACTCGCTTCCCAGTCCCGCCGAGACATTCAACAGCGAACAGATGCACGACCTGTGGTTTGGCGACGCGCTCACACGAAATTTGCTCGTCAGCCTGCGTCGAGTCGTACTCGGCTTCCTGCTCGCGACCGCGATTGCCGTTCCGCTAGGCGTGTTGTGCGGTTGCTTTCCTTGGATCAACTCCTTTTTTGCTCCGATCAATGTGTTCGGACGCAACATTCCGATTGCCGCGCTGATTCCACTGTCCTTTGCCTTGTTCGGCATCGGCGAGTCGCAAAAGGTGATGTTCATTTTCATCGCGGTTGTCGCGTTCATCATGATGGACACCGCGACCGCGATCGCCGATGTTAGCGGCCGCTACATCGACACGGCATTCACACTCGGCGCTTCGCGCCGGCAAATCATAACAAAAGTGCTGGTACCGCTGGCGATGCCTCGATTGTTCAATTCGCTACGCCTGCTTTTTGGCCTGGCGTTCGGTTACATCATGCTGGCTGAATTGGTGACCGAAGGCGGCGGCGTCGGCGGACTTGGCAATATCATTAACATTGCGCAGCGGCGCGGCCATCGAGAGACGATCTTATTGGTGCTGATGGTAATCCCTGCCGTAGCGCTGGCGATCGATCGGCTCCTCTACATGATTCAGAAGAGTCTTTTTCCGCACCAATACGGCGGCAGCGGTTTTCTGCACATTGCGTGGCGTGGCTTAATGCATCTCTGCGAGAATATTAAACACTTGGTCGTAAAACCGGTGCCGCTGCAAGCCGGTCAACAGGCCGCGCTCCAAGGCCGCCAGGCTTCGATGCCTTCCAAACGAGGCATTGATTAAAGTCGCGTCCGTCGGCCGCTCATCTGCTTTATTTCGATGACAACTCAAATCACTCAACCCGTCGCCGTGAATGCCGCGCAAGATGTCGGCCTCGGCCGCGTATTGAATCGAGTGCACCAGGCGGGCGCACTAGATCGACCCCATGTCGTTGAATTCCAGCATGTCACCAAGACATATAACGCCGGCTTAGCGAATGAATTCACCGCCATTCGGGATGTAACTTTCGTCGTCGCCGACATACCCAACAAGGGCGAGTTTATTTGCATTCTTGGTCCGAGCGGCTGCGGCAAGAGCACCATCTTGCGGCTGATCGCCGGACTCGAACCACAGCATCCTGCCAGCAATGGCAACGTACTGGTCTTTGGTAAACCGGTTGCTGGTCCCGCTGCCGATCGCGGAATGGTGTTTCAAGACTACACATCGTTCGATCATCGCTCAGTGCTGGGCAACATTGCCTTCGGTTTGGAATGTCAGGGCGTCGGTCGCAAGGAACGCAATGAGCTTGCTTGTCACTGGATCGAACAAGTGGGACTGAACGTCGATACTGATGCGGAAAAATATCCACACGAACTCTCCGGCGGCATGCGGCAACGCGTGGCGATCGCACGCACGCTCATTCTGCAACCGCGCATTATTCTTATGGATGAACCATTCGGTGCGCTCGATCCGCAAACGCGAATGAACATGCAAGATTTGCTTATTCAGCTGTGGCGCGCCGTCGAAGCGACTGTGTTCTTCGTCACGCACTCGATCGAGGAAGCCGTTTTCTTGGGCGACCGCGTGTATATCATGTCGACCGGCCCGGGTCGCGTTATGAAGGAACTTGAAATTGAGCCCGCCGACCGCCCAGCATTGGAGATGGCCCGCGTTCCGCGCTTCCAGGAGACGGTATACTATATTCGCGACCTGATCGCTCAGCTCGAAGCGCAGGCCGGCGCAGAGTCGAAGTAATCCGCGGAGCGATCGGTGAAATTCGGCAACTATCTGAAAACGGCTTTCCTGAACCGCTGGAACCTGTTGTGGTTCGCGGGGGCCAGCGTGTTCGCGTTCCTGACGCCGATTCCCGATGCGCTTCTAGCCGTTGCCGCAGCGGTGGAACTCACCTATTTGGGAATGATCGGCACGCACCCAAAATTCCAAGCCTATGTCGATGCCCAGCAAGCTAAGCAGGCTCGCGAAGCAACCACCGTTTCGACGCAAGAGACGCTGCAGCGAATTACACAGTCTCTGCCGAAAGAACTGCTCGACCGTTTTTTGGCGCTCAAAGCGCGCTGTCAGAATCTGCAGCAGATTGCCGAGGAGCTGAAACAAACCAGCCACGGCGACAGCGCAGCCCCACTGGAACACTTTCAAATTGCGGGCCTGG
>DATBAY010000033.1:0-9151 GCA_036271295.1 Lacipirellulaceae bacterium
CGCGCGGCGGGCTGGTAGATGAGCGCGACTTGGCGGAGGCGCTGCGGGAGGAGCAAATCGCTGGCGCGGCTGTCGACGTTGTTTCGCAAGAGCCGATTCGCGCGGGCAATCCCCTGCTCTCTGCGCCGAATTGTTTGATCACGCCGCACATTGCCTGGACGACGCTGGAGGCGCGGAAGCGGCTCATGAAGACAACTGCGGAGAACGTGGCGGCGTTTTTGGCGGGGAAGCCGATTAATGTGGTGAATTAGCGCGACGTTGGCTGGGCGAATTTTGGGAATCAACGTTTGTTGCAGCTGCAGCGCTAAGTTCTTTGGCTGCAATTGGTTGGCGTGCGGCAGATTAATGTCGCGGCGCGCAACTCGATTTTTTAGTACAAAATTCGGGTGCTCTGGGATGCCCTCGCGCACGTGTGGTCTGGAAAACACGGTGTGTTTTGCAATCGGGCCCCGGAAAGGGGAATGAATATTGTCCATCTGAGTGCGCAGGAGTGCTTAATTCGTACGAGCACGTGGGAGTTGAGAGCGGCGGTGCGCAATCTCTGCGCTGGGCCCGGAGATCGCGGGAGAGCAGAGACCTTAGCACAGGTCGTGGCCCAATTTCTACAAAAATCTTTGGAGAAAATGAGGGGCGTGAGATGGGCGCAAAGTTTGGTAGTTGGGCCAAACCGCAAGCGGCCGGTTGAGTGGGAAACGCACTTTTTAGCGAGCGCGGCGCGTCGCGAGGTTTGTTATGAAGGTTGCGGCGATGAGGGCGAGTGTGAGGGCCGTCGGTTCGGGAATTGAGGATTGCGATTGCGCAGCGCCGGAGCCGGCCGCGGATGCGTAACCGAAATGGGTTCGCCAGACGGTGTAGTCTTGCTGGCTGTAAGTTGTACCCATGCCAGTGCGCCAGATGACGTAGTCGGCGCCGTCGACTTCGCCGTCCTGGTTGAAGTCGCCGGGGACGTGCGGGGCTTGGAGGAGTGTGACCTGGCCCGTGGTATAGAGTTGTGAGATGTCCCAGATGTAAGGGCCGCCGATGTTGAAGGTGCCGGTGGGGGTGACGCCGGACCAGTTGAAGAGTTGGAACGTGCGGCCGATTTGGCCAGGGACAAAGACATCTGGCGCGAAACCTAGATCGAGCGTGCCGGCGCGCGTGACGCTGATGCCGGGATCGAAGGCAATGGTGGAGTCCCAGTTATCGGCTTCGAAAATGAACTTCAACGCGGCGGCAGGATTCTAGATGTTCGCGGCGGACGGATGCGCGAGAAAAAGCCTGGCCGCGGAGAGGCTTAAAACGAAGGCGAGGAGGTGGGGTCGCGGCATTTTATCGGAAGTGTTTATTGGAATTGGCGATGTTGCGGAGGGCACTAATATACCCGGAGCTGGGGGATTTCTCAAAAAGGGGCTGCAGTGGGGTTGGAAGTAGAAGGAGGCCATCGGGCGGTTGAGTTAAACCGCCAGCGATGGGTTGAGGTGGGAGTGAGGGGCCAACGGGGAGTGTTGTGACGGGAAAAGAAAAAGGCCGGCGTCTCTGGGTGGAGTCGCCGGCGCTTCATTTTAAGGAGCGGTTAATTTGCGGTGAGCGTCGTCGCTATTTTGTGGCGCCGCTCGCTGGGGTTGTGCTGGACGACGAGGAGCCGCCGAACAAGTCTTGAGTATCGGTGCTACTCGGGCTCGATCCGGCTGCTGGAGTGGGGGCCGGCGTTGTGCTGGAGGTGGAGCTTGAGGTCGCACTTCCAGCGGTCGGTTGTGGCGGGGTGGCGCTCGTCGATGTAGGCGAGCTAGTGTTGGGCGACAAGGCGCCGTTGGCCGGCTGCTCGATTCCGGTGGTGGAAGACGAGCCGGCGCTTGAGGTTCGCATTGAGGACATTTGTTCGCGCATCTGGTGCAGTTCTTCGGTCATTGATTGCATTTGCTGTTCGAGGCGCGCGGTGCGCGCGGCCAAGCCGTTACCATCTCGATCACCGGAAGTCATGCTGCGCTCATCGCCGTTTTCGCCGCCATAGCCGACCTGGTACGATTGGCCTGGCCGAGCGGCGGCCAGCGTCACTTGCAATTGTTGTTGGCTGCCATCCCGCATCACGGTCAGCATGGCTTGTTGGCCGATGGGAATGCCGCGGATTTGTTGGGCTGCGGTTCTCGGCGACGACACATTGTTGCCGTTCACTTGGGTGACGATGTCGCCGCTTTTCAAACCCGCCTGGTCGGCGGCGCCGCCGCGTACGAGGCGCGCGACCCGCACGCCTTCGCCACCATTTTCAATGAGCCAGACGCCGATTTCGCCGCGCTGCTGTCCGTTGGCGGAGTTGTTCGCGCTGGTGTCGTGCTGCGCGGTCATGGCGGTGCTGTCCATCGGCGTGACGCGCATGGGCATCGGGCCCGCGCCCATGGCGGCGGAGTTTTGATAGATGGGCTGAGCGGGTCGGGTGTCGGCTGCGTTACTCGAATTTGGGCCGTAGCCGGCGATGGTCGTGTGGTCCGCCGGTTGGTTGGCGGTATCAGCTTGCGGTAGTTGTGGCGGGCCAGCGGGCTGCGATAACTGCGCGGCAGCTTTTTGTGCTTCTGGGGTAGTGTTGGAGGTTGTTTGCCCGAATGCTTGTGCTGCCAGGAGGGCAGCGAGGCACAACCAACTCGATCCGAGACATGTCGCGAATTTCATCTTCACTCCTTTTTGGCCGCGGAGGCCGTTTAAAAAAGACACGGAGCAAGCAATTGGATTCGGCTCATTTCCAAATGTACGATGCTTCGTTGAATCCGACTACGTGCCGCAAAGCGAGTGCCAAGTTGGCCGCTAGCGCTGAAGATCACGGTCGCTATCGGGGGAAGTGGTAGCGTCTGCGAAAGATGCGAGGCGCGAATGGAGTGTAAGCGGCCAGGGCGGCAGCTGACAGCGCGGTTAAGGGCGTGGAAAGCACCCGGCGGAATGGAGACCGTCGATCATTTCGTGGGTCGCGGCCTCGATGGCCCGTTGCCACTCCGCCGCGAGCCGGCCCGCGAATTCTGGACGCTCGTGCGCGAAGATGAGCCCGCGCGAATTGTTAATAATTGCTCCTAAGCCGTTTTGGTCGAAGGCGGGGGCGACGTCGGCGGCGGTGCCACCCTGGCTACCGTAGCCGGGAACGAGAAACCAGGTATGAGGCATCGCCTGGCGAAGCTCCGCGAGTTGGCCTGGATAGGTCGCTCCGACGACCGCCCCAATGGGGCCGTAGCCACATTCGCCCGGCGTGGCTCGGGAAAGACTTTCGACGTGGGCGGCGACGCGAGCGTAGATCGTTTGTCCGCTCGACTGCAGATCCTGCAGCATGCGGCCGCCGGGGTTCGACGTTTTTACTAGCACGAAGATGCCTGCGTTTCGCTGACGCGCCACATCGACGAATGGCGCGAGGCTGTCGTCGCCAAGGTAGGGACTTACAGTGAGCGCGTCGGCGTGCCACGCGCTTTCCGCGCCGAGATATCCACGAGCGTAAGCTTCGGCCGTGCTACCGATGTCGTTGCGTTTGGCGTCGACGATGACTAGCAAACCGCGTGAGCGGGCGTGGTCAATAACTTCGGCCATGGCTTGCATGCCGGGGGCGCCGAGCTCTTCGAAGAAGGCGGCTTGGACTTTGGCGATGGGGACGAGCGCGGCAAGGACATCGCTTACGCCATTGCAGAAACGCGCATAAGCATTGGCTACGGCCCCTAGTGTGTTTTCATTTGCGGGCAGCAACCCGGCGGGCAAATTCTTGCGTCGGGGGTCGAGGCCGACGCACACGGCGTTGCCCGTACGGCGGATTGCAGCGGTAAGTCGATCAACAAAGTGTTCCATATTAATCCCGAATTTGGTGGCATTTTACGGCTAATCTGCCGCCGTCGAAAGCGGCGCTGATATGGCTGTGGTAGATTAGAGGTTCAGCGGGGCAATCGGCAGCATTGTGATGGGATAGCGGGAAATTGGTCGTGCGCAGTCTTTGGTCAGAAAACTTTTCGCGTCGTGCAGTGCTCCGGGGAATTGCCCGGACATTATTTACTGCTGTGGCAATTGCGGCGGTAGCGTCGAACAGCCCCGCGATCGAATTGCATTTCGATTACACATCGTTCGATAATGTGAACTCGCCGGGCGCGAGCCCCCACTTCGGGCAAGCACAATTCGACGTGCTGAACTATCCGAGCATCAACGGCAATTACATGACGACGTCGACGGACAATCATCGTCCGGAGATGGTGACTAACGGCAACGACCTGGCGCAGTTTTACAACAATTTTCTAGCGGACTATAACTCGCAGTCTCACATTGGCGCAGTAGACGCGGTGGCGGAGGCGGACGCGATTAATGCGTACACCGTTCAAAACTCGACGCACAATGGCGCGAAACCGAGCTGGCTGGTCCTGAACGAAATTTCTTCCAGCTTGTGGCAGCCGAACCCTGGCGCGCCGAACCTGAATTCGTATCGGCAGTGGGTGGTCGATTGCGTGACGCGGCTGCATGACGTTTATGGATACAACCTGGTCACCTATGCGCCGTTCGGTACGGTTGGCACGAGCGCGCCGAATAACGGCGCGTCGTGGCAGGCGATTGCCGCCAAGTCGTACATTGGGATCGAGAGTTACCTTAGCGGCGCGGAAGTGATGCAAGCGGGAACTACGTATGACGCGCGGCTCGCTTGGGCACAGAGTCAGTATCAAGCGTCGAAAGATACGTATTCGGCAGTTGGCGTGGATCCTTCTCGATTGTTCTTGGGGGAGATTTTTACGAACAACGCGGCTGGGAATAGTTTTGGACGCGGCGGGCTTTCGTCATCGGCCGATTGGGATACCGCGATCCAGATTAGGCAGGATGCGATTTATAATGTTGGTTTTGCTGGCTTCTTGGCATATTCGTGGGGCGGCAACCCGCTTGGGGTTTCAGAGGCCGAGCAAATTGAGCATGAGTATTACTACCGCTCTCGATTGGTGCTGCCGGGCGAGAAGCCGCAATGGCTCTCCGATTCGGCGATCAGCGTAAATGGAACGACGATTCCACTGAGTTGGAATCAACCGCTTAATTGGCTGGGAGGCGTGCCGAATGCGCAGGGGGCCGCGGCGAACTTTTGGCGAACGCTGACGAGCAGTCGTACGGTGACACTGGATGGGACTAAGACCATTGGATCGATGCTGTTTGATAGCGCCTATACGTACACGATTAGTCCGGGCAGCGGCGGCAGTATTATCTTCGATAACTCGGGCGGTGCGGCGACGCTGACGTCATCGCAAGGCGGGCACGACATTGGGGTGGACGTGCAACTGGTGAGCAATCTGACGGCGGCGGTGACCGCGAGTACGTTAAAGATTAGCGGTGCAATTTCCGGCGCGGGGAGCCTCACCAAAACAGGCAGCGGGACGTTGCTGCTGACGTCGCTCAATACTTATACGGGTAATACCGTAGTGCAGGCAGGGAAGCTTTCACTGTCGACGGCGTCGCTGGCCGATGCGGCGGACGTTTACGTATCGAACGGGGCGCTGCTGGACCTGAATTTTTCAGGCCAGGCGGATGTGATCAATTCGCTGCTTCTCAATGGCGTGATGCAGCGGATTGGAATTTGGGGGGCCGTTGGATCGGGCGCGCAGTACACGAGCACGCTGCTGACGGGCACTGGCAGACTGCAAGTGACAACGTTCGTTGCGCCGCCGCTATTGGGCGACTACAATCAGGACGGGGTGGTGGATCTAGGCGATTATGCGGTGTGGCGTAATAGTTTGGGCGCGGGTACGCTGCCCAATCGCGAGCCCAGCAATACGGGTCCGATCGGCGCGGCCGATTACAATACGTGGCGGACGCATTTTGGGGCGTCTGTGTTCGGCAGCGGATCGGGGCTGATCGATGCCGCTATTCCCGAACCTGCGAGCGTCGTGCTTGGCTGTTGGATTACTGTGGCGGCGCTTTTGCATCGCGTACGTCGAGTGAACTGAACTGCAGGTAAATGCGAAGGTTGGTACGCATGGGTCGGAGCACGCGGCGTGAGTTTTTGAAACGCGGGGCGGTTCTAGCGGCTGGTGGCAGTTCGGCGGCGATTGGACTAGGCAGACTTTCCGAACGACTTTTGGCGGCGGATGCTTCCGCAACGAACGAGCCGTCGGATTCGCTTCAGAACTTTGCCACGGGGGGCCGGCAAGGGATCGCCTGCGTGCGGCGCGAGCCGGCAGAAGCGGCGCGCGATATTTTGCGGCAAGGGGGCAACGCGGTCGATGCCGCCTGTTCGGCGCTTCTCGTCTTGTTCGTTATCGAACCTTCCATGACGGGAGTGGGCGGCTACGGCGGCACCATGGTCATGTACGACGCGAAGGGCGGGCGCGTGCGAACGATCGATTCTACGACCCGGGCGCCGCGGCGATTCGATTTGTCGAAATTCGATGCGAAGTCCGCGAATCATGGGTACCGGGCGGTCGGTGTGCCGGGAAATCTGGCGGGGATCATTCTGGCGTTACATCAGCACGGCACGATGCCGTTTACCGGAGTCGCGCAGGCGGCGACCGGGCTGGCGGAGAATGGTTTCCCGGTGTTGCCAAAACTGTCGAAGGAATTCTCCGGACTGGTGACCGACATTGATCCGACTTCGAGGCGCGCTTATTTTCCGAACGGCGTTCCGGCTACGGGGGCGATCTGGAAGCAACCCGACTTGGCGCGCCTGTTAAAACGGTTGGGCGATGAGGGGCCGGAGAGTTTTTACAAGGGTGAGATTGCCGCCATCATTTGCAAACAAGTGCAGGCGAATGGCGGCAGGCTGGCGGAAGATGACTTCCATGATTTTGAAGCCACTTCGAGCGAGCCGCTACACATCACCTATCGCGGATACGATTTGTATACGCCCACGTTGCCCTCGGCGGGGCTGACGTCGCTTTCGACGCTCAAGACGCTGGAGCAGTTCGATCTCTCGAAGTTGGAGCCGTGGGGTGCTGAGTACTACGCGTTGCTTGTGGATGCGATGACGCTCGCTTGGGGCGAGCGCGATCGGTACTTTGGCGATCCGGATTTCGTTAAGGTTCCGATCGAGCGGCTGCTTTCGGAAGAAAACGCGAAAGCGAATGCGGCTAAAATTCGCAGCGGCGATGTGCCGCCTGCGCAGAAGGTCAGCGAGGCGTCGCATACCGTGAATGTGGTGGTGGCTGACAAAGATCAAAATATTGTGTCGTGGACGGCCACGCACGGAAATGATTTTGGCTCGCACGTGGCGATCGAAGGATTGGGGCTGATGCTCGGGCATGGAATGTCGCGGTTCGATTCACCGCCGTCGAGCCCCAACTACCCTGCCCCGCGGAAACGGCCGCAACATAATATGTCGCCGGTCGTGGTTCTCAAGGATGGCAAGCCGGTGGCTGGCTTGGGGTTGCCCGGCGGGACGAAGATCGTAAATGTTACGACTCAGATGGCGAGCAATTTCATCGACTTCCATGCGGATGCGGAGAAAATTGTCTCCGCGCCGCGGCTGCACACCGAAGGGCGTGATCCAGTTCAAGTCAGCGCGAAGATGTCGGATGAGGTAATCGCAGCCCTGGAGAAGAAGGGGCACAAAGTGCGGCGATTTCCGACCGTTGGCGGGAACGCAAACGCGATTCTGATCGATCAGCAGAGTGGAGAATTGCAGGCTGCGGCCGGCGCGCCTGCAGATCATGGAGTGATCTTGTTCTAACGCTGTGGGTAACAACTTCATGTTTCGAGCTTCACCCGCCTTTCGTGTTTGGACGTCGACATTTGCAGGGATTGCGGTTGCGATTCTTGGCGCGGCGTCGGCTTTGGCTTCTTCACCGCCAAACGAATCGATGGTGTTAATTGAAGCGGAGTCGGCGGAAGACTTGGGCGGCTGGGTGGTCGATCAGCAGTTCATGGACTTGATGGGCTCGCCCTACCTCCTGGCTCACGGATTGGGAGAACCCGTGCGTGATGCGGTGATGCACGCGGAGCCTCCGGCGCCGGGCACTTATCGGGTGTGGGTGCGAACGCGCGATTGGGTGGCACCGTGGAAGGCGCCCGGAGCGCCGGGCCGATTTCAAGTTCTTGTCGATGGCAAAGCACTGAGCACGACATTTGGAACGGAGGGGGCGCAGTGGCATTGGCAAGATGGCGGCCAAGTCCAGCTCGGACACGTGGCCAAGGTGGCGCTTCACGATTTGACCGGGTTTGAAGGGCGATGCGACGCGATATTGTTTTGCCGCGATCTCTCCTTTGTGCCGCCGGATGGCGGTGACGAGTTGGCTCAGGTGCGTCGGCGGTTATCTGGTTGGGAGAAAGAACCGGCCGATGGCGGAAGTTACGATTTTGTGGTGGTGGGCGGCGGTATTGCGGGGACTGCAGCGGCGGTAACCGCCGCACGGCTTGGTTTGCATGTCGCGCTGATTCAGGATCGGCCGGTGCTTGGCGGCAACGGCAGCTCGGAAGTTCGGGTGTGGCCGGAAGGCAAAACGAACTTGCCGCCCTGGCCGCATGTGGGCGACGTGGTCTCGGAGCTGGTGCGCGACCGTACGGTGACCGATGGGAACGCGAAGACTGGAGACATTTACGATGACCAGCGGAAATTGGACGTCGCCCGAGGCGAGAAAAATCTCAAGCTGCTTCTCGAAGAGCGCGTAAATGCGGCCGAGGCGATCCACGGACGAATCATGAGCGTCGTCGCCCAACATACGCGGACGGGACGACGTACGCGCATCACGGGCGGGCTGTTTTTGGACGCGACGGGCGACGGTGTGCTGGGCGCGCTCGTGGGCGCGGATTTCGAAATGACGGCCGATGGCCACATGGGCGTGAGCAATTTATGGAACGTCGGTGATTCGACGGAGAATGAATTTCAAATTCACTGCGAATGCAAAGACACCGACGCGCTTTCAATGGCGTTCGTGCCGACGAAAGAGCCTGTGCCGTTTCCACGTTGCGAATGGGCAGTTGACCTGAGCAAGGAGCCGTTCCCGGGCCGCAAAGGTTTTGACAAAGGCTTCAATGGCAAGCGACCGCTCGAGCGGCTCGGTGGCTGGTTTTGGGAAAGCGGCTTCAACAAAGATCCGATCCAAGATGTGGAATGGATGCGCGATCAAAACTTGCGGGCCATGTATGGGGCCTGGGACGCGCTGAAGAACGTGGACGGGCAATATCCCAACTACCGATTGCGGTGGGCGGCGTACATTGCGGGCAAGCGCGAGTCGCGGCGGCTGTTGGGGGA
>DATBAY010000034.1:0-1550 GCA_036271295.1 Lacipirellulaceae bacterium
GAAAAACGCGGCATGGCCATGGGTCTGTTCGGCCTAGGCGTTGTCGTTGCGCCCATCCTAGGGCCCACATTAGGCGGCTGGCTCACCGATAACTATTCCTGGCGTTGGGCGTTTTGGATCAATATTCCCGTCGGCATTCTCGCCTTGATCCTCATCTCGCGCTACGTAAACGATCCGCCGTACATCAAAAATGCGAAAGCGGGGAACCTCGATTACATCGGCCTCGGCCTCTTATCCGTCGGTTTAGGCTGCATGCAGATCGTCCTCGATCGCGGCCAACAGGATGATTGGTTCGGAGCCACCTGGGTTCGCATCGCCGTTCCACTTTGCGTTCTTTGCCTCGGCGGCTTCATCTATTCCCAACTCGCGCGCAAAAATACGTTGGTCGATTTGTGCATTTTCACAAACCGCAACTTTGCCATCGGCACATTACTCATCTTCATGTTCGGAGCCGCCGTTTATTCGGCCGTCACGCTCCTGCCCCTCTACTTTCAGTCGCTCATGGGTTACTCGGCTTGGAGCGCGGGCCTCGTCGTTTCGCCGCGCGGCGTCGGAGCCATCCTCGCCATGCCGATCGTCGGCTTGCTCGTCGCCAAAATGGACACGCGCTATCTCGTCTCGCTCGGCTTTAGCATCTTCGCCATTTGCAGTTTCTTATGGGGTGGGATCACTCTCAATATCTCGCCCTGGACCCTCACCATTCCCATCATCGTCAGCGGTTTCGCGCTCGGCATGGTCTTCGTGCCGCTCTCCGTCACGGCACTCGGAGACCTCAAACCCGAGCAAGTCGGCAATGCCAGCGGCCTCTATAACCTCATGCGCAATATCGGCGGCAGCATTGGCATTGCGATTGTCGAGACATTATTAGCCCGTCATTCTCAATTCCACCAAGACCGTCTCATTAACAATCTCGCCTCCACCGGCCAAGCCTGGCATAATCGCGTAGGTGCCTTGACGAAAGCGTTGACGCCCGATAGCGGCGCCATCCTCGCTCATTCGCAAGCCATCGCGCAGATTGGCCGTCAAGTGCAGAGACAAGCCGATCTCATGTCCTATATCGACGATTTTCGCTACATGGCGCTGGCGTGCTTCTGTTGCGTCCCATTCGTCTGGCTGCTCAAGCGCATCAAGAAATCAGCTTCCGATGTGCCCGCGCACTAACCTCGCAGCTTCTTGACCAGAACTTTCGAGTTCCGCCCGCTCTGATCGTATTTCTCGCGCCGCGCCGGCGGCAGGTCGTCCGGTGTGCCTTCACCAAACCCGCCCTTCGATTGAAAATAAGTAAACGTCTGCGTCGAAAGCGTAATCAACTCCGCCAGCCCACTTTCACGCGCCTTGTTCTCGACGAATTGAATCAGCTTTCGCCCAATCCCCTGGTTTTCGTGAGACGGGTCCACAAACAAACTCGCCAGCTCTCCCTTCCGTTGCTCCGCATAAATGTGCAACGCCACGCACGCCACCGGATTCTTATCAATTTCAAAAAGATAGTAATCCGCAACGTTCTTCTCAATATCCGCGCGCGTCCGCTTCACCAGCTCTTCCGCTTCTAC
>DATBAY010000035.1:0-7204 GCA_036271295.1 Lacipirellulaceae bacterium
GCCTTACAAGGGAGATACATCAAGCGGTATCGGCTGGCCTGTTCTAGTTTTGCCGTATGTCGAAGAGAGTACGGTGAATGAGGCAGCGCTGGCCGCCTATAAATCGACCGGCGATATGTACCGAGACGATCCTGCGCTCAACGCGCTCAATAGCATGATGCTGCCGGTGTATTTGTGCCCGAGTGATCCCGATCTTAAGTATCAGGAGGAAAAGTACGGTACTCCCGGAACGGCCGCCAAGAATCGCAAAGGCATGAGCTACTCGGGGGTGTTGGGTTCCTACTACAGTCGCGCCGGTGTTTCCAAGACTAGCAAGACCCAGGGCATTTATTGCGTCTGGGGAAATCCGAACCCACAGGACCTGTTAGGCCCGAACAATTTTGACGGCCTGTTGATTCACGATTGGGCCGTGAAGCTTAAACAAGTCACCGACGGCACGAGCAAGACGCTAATGGTCGGCGAGCGGACGTATCAAATTCGGGCCTGGATGATCGGGGCCTACTTCACGACCCCGACCGATCCGCCCGTCAATGTCCACAATCCGATTCTTCCCTCGGGCCCGCAACCGGAAACGGCGTTTTTCGCTTGCAAGAACATCAACGACATTGCGTTGCTCAACCACGATCCTTATACGGGCTGCTACATCGGGCACGATAACGCGGCGGGGGATCATCCCAATGTTCCCGATTCCACGCCGCGGACTATCTCATGCAACAATCTTCCGTTTGGAAGTTTTCATCCGGGCGGCGTGAACTTTGCCTTCGGCGACGGCAGCGTCGAATTCTTGAACGAGAATCTGGATACGAAGACCTACCTGGCGATGGGCTCGCGCAATGGCGAAGAAGTGATTTCGCAATGAGGCGACGGTGCGGATCGCGGATGTGGTGCGGAGCTGCGTTGCTGACAGTTACGGCGATAGGCTGCCAGAAGCCTTCCAACGGCGTGCCGATTCACGGGCACGTCGCCTATCAAGGTCAGCCGATTGAAAGCTGCGCGCTGATTTTTTATCCGGAGCATGGGCGCGCGGCTGTGGCAAGCACAGACGCCGCCGGCGAGTATCACACGAATCTGCCAGCGGGCGAATATGCGGTCACGGTCAATATCAGCGTCAAACCTCCGGCCGGTTGGAAGGAAGGCGATCCGCTGCCAACACCCAAAATTGTGCTGCCCGATAAGTACACCAGCCGGGTAAAAACGAGTGTGAAGGCCGAAGTGAAAGCGGGCCAAACGGACGCGGTTAATTTCGATCTGAAGTAGCGGCGGCTTGTTGGGGGTAAGGAGACGCGGAATACGGCGTTTTCCGGTGCAAAAGCGATAAATAGGTGCGCAGAAATCCGTTGCCTCTTTTGTGGCGGCAATTTAGGTTGAAGCGTGGTCTCCGACCTGTCCAGGTCGGGGGCGTGCCAGCCGCGCTGGAGCCATTTTTGCCGCGGGACATCGGCCGTTGGTCACAGCCCCGATTGCAACTGGCCGACGGGACGGAGAGCAAGAGATGCGAATGGGTGTTGGAACAACTGCGCAGAGGTTGGTTATCGCCATTGGCGCGTTCTTCACCTTGTTCGGCGATACGGCTCGCGCGCAGCGGTTGTTAGGACTCGATGTATCGGCCTACCAAGGGAATATTTCCACCACGAGTTGGGACACGCTGAAGCGGCCCACGACGCAACAAGTGGGCGGCGTGCTGGGCGACGGGCGTGACTTCGTGATCATCCGTTCGAGCCGCGGTGGCACGACAGGTGAGGATCATCGGCAAGGCGGATATCCGTCTGGCAACAATGCATTGTTCTCCGCGTCGGAGCGGTACGACGATCCGTATTTCGTGCAGAACATCAATCGGGCCACGGCGGCGGGGCTGTTTGCGGGCGCGTATCATTTCGTCCGGCCGGATGTCATCGTTGGGACCGTGAATTCGGACGGCACGACCGTCACGGCGGCCAACACGGGTAAAGACGAGGCCGACCATTTCATTCAGGCGGCGGGGCCGTGGATGCGGCCCGGTTATCTGCCGCCAATGCTCGACTTCGAGGCGGGACAGTCGCAGCGCAGTGCGAACGACATGGCCCAGTTTGCGCTCGATTTTTCGAACGAGATCTATCAGGTGATGGGCGTTCGTCCGTCGATCTATATCAATGGAAGTTACAACGTTACGTTGCAAGGCGCTACGGCCTCGCTGCGAAATCAACTGGCTCAGCCCCTCGGTATCCAGCCGAGCTTGACGTCGCCGGCCATTCCGACACTCATCAACGCACGGTGGCCGAATCAAACAAATCCCGGCCAGATCGATGTGCAGAATGGAAACCCCAGCGATAGTTACGCTCCCATCTACGGTCCGTGGGACGACTACGGTGTATCGCAGCCCTGGAACTTCTGGCAGTACGCCAGCACCATGAAGCTTAACGGCAATGCGAACGGTACGGCGAGCACGGACGTCGACGTTTCGCGCGGGGACCTTGAATCGGTAAAAGATCAGCTCATCCCGGCAGTGTGGATGACGAATACGAGCGGCGATTGGAGCACGCTTGCCAACTGGAACAGCGGCCAAACGCCGACCGCGCCGCCGCAGATGACGGGGCAACTTGCACCGATTGGAACGCAAACGCTGCCCACGGCGAGGTTGCCCGGCGCCGCGGGAACGGGCCCGACCGCTGGTTCGAACGATACCGTCATCCTCGATCGACCTTCGGCGAATATCACAGTGACGTTGTCGGGCGGCTCGTCGAACATTCGCAAGCTCTATATGCGCGAAACGCTGAACATCACCGGCGGGTCGCTCACAATCAACTATGATCCGAATTACGTATCGGACACGATCAACTATCCGAACGCGGTGCGATCGGGACCGATTTCGGCCCAGTTTTCGGGCCCGGTCACGCTGAGCGACACCGGCAGCTTGAGTGTCAACACGCTGCAAGTGGACGCCGCACAAACGTTTACTTGGGCCGGCAGCAGCGGCACACTTTCGTTTCGGCAAATCAACTTGATGCCGAGTGCGACGACACCGGCGAATATCGCAGTCACGGGCGACGTTAATATCAATCCGCTCAACAATGCCACGGCGACGATTTCGCGCGGCAGCGGCACTGGGAATAGTGGCGGTTTGAATTTGAATGGAGGAATGCGAGCTTTCAACGTTGGCAATGGAAGCGTAGCCGTGGATCTCGACGTCGGCGTGCCGATCACAAACGGTGGTTTAATTAAAAACGGCGCGGGAACGATGCGGCTTAGCGCGGCCAATACATTTTCGGGCGGCGCGGCCGTCAACACGGGTACACTGTTGCTTGACGGCGTAAACACTGTTGGTGCAACCGTCACTGTGAACGGCGGCACGTTGGGCGGCACCGGTTCTGTTTCGGGAGTCGTGGCGGTGAACAACACGGCGCACCTTGCGCCGGGAGACGGTGGTGTTGGAACTCTTGGCGTTGGCGGGCTTACGCTCAACTCCGGATCGGTCCTAGATTTCGAATTCGGCGCCGGCGGCACGGCCGATCGAATTGATGTGAGTGGTTTGCTAACGCTAAACAGCAGCGCGCTGAACTTAAGCGACTTAGGTGGATTCGGATTTGGGACCTACGCGTTAATTCACTACGGCACGCTAAGCGGCGGCGTTGCCGACATGATAATTTCCACAAGCCCGAGCAATTTCAGTTACAAGTTGGTGGATACGGGCAGCGCAATTGATCTGCTCGTGACATTACCAGGCGACTTTAATGGCGATGGCGTGGTGGACATGGGCGACTACACGGTCTGGCGTGCGGGACTGGGCACGGTCTACACCGCGAACGACTACGATGCTTGGCGCGCGCATTTCGGTCAGGCCATCGCTACTGGCTCTGAGCTACCTCAGGGTACTGCTGTGCCCGAGACATCAACCTGCATGCTCCTTGCGTGTGCCGTTGTTTTCCTCGTTGGGGCTCGGCGAGCCTGACGCCTTTCGATTTCGATCTTGCTCCCCCCGCCTTGGGTTTCGTGCAATGCGCAATAACGCGAGCGCGCTGCGCGGGCGGCCCTGCAAAATCGGCCGCTTCTAAGCTATTCTGAGTAATTAGGTTTCGTGCCCCGGCCCGCACTTTTTGCGGCCGCATCCAGTCGCGGCAGTAACTCGGCCGCGCTTCAATCGGGAAGTTTTCATGCGCATGGGTTGCTGCGGTCGCAATATCGCGATGATGGCGTTGCTGAGTCTCGTCGTCCAAGTTTGCCCAGTTATGGGGGGAAGGGCATTCGCCGAGACACCGAACGCGGCGGACGAACCGGCGGCGGTTGCCCGCGAGTTTCGCGGCGTGTGGGTGGCGACGGTGAAAAACATCGATTGGCCTTCGCGGCCCGGTCTATCGGGCGATGAACAGCAGCGCGAGCTGATCAAGATCTTGGACAAGTGTGTCGAACTGAATCTCAACGCCGTAGTTCTCCAAATTCGTACAGAAGCCGATGCGCTGTACCCCTCGAAGCTGGAGCCTTGGTCTGAGTTTCTCTCGGGGCGGATGGGACAGCCGCCGAAGCCGTACTACGATCCGCTCGAGTTTGCCATTGCAGAGGCTCATCGCCGTGGCCTGCAGCTTCACGTGTGGTTCAATCCCTATCGTGTTCGAGTTCCGGAGCCGAAGGATACTGCCGACAAGGATTCTAAGGACAAAAAAATTGCTTCCAAGGAGAGCGGTTCGGCTTCCAACGAGAAAAGTCATATCTCCAAGAAAAACGGGCCGGCTTCCAAAGACCACGCGAGCTTGGCGAACGCCAATATCGTGCGCAAGTACGGCGGTTATCTCTGGTTCGATCCAGGCGAGCCCGAGGCCGAGGAGCGGTTCATCGCGGTTCTGAATGACGTCGTGAAGCGTTACGACATTGATGGCGTGCATATCGACGACTACTTCTATCCTTATGAAGAAAAAGGCAAGGATGGCAAAATCATTCCGTTTCCGGATGACGCGAGCTACGCCCGAGCCAAGGCGAAGGGGGAAAAACTCGAACTGCACGACTGGCGGCGGCAAAATGTAAATCACCTGATTCACCGCATGTACGACGAGGTGAAAAAGGCCAAGCCGTGGGTGCTGGTAGGAATCAGCCCGTTTGGCATTTGGCGGCCGGATAATCCGCCCGGCACCGAGGGCTACGATCAATACGACAAGCTTTATGCCGACGTGAAAAAATGGCAGCACGAAGGGTGGCTCGACTATTTGACGCCCCAGTTGTACTGGACGATCGACAGCGAGCATCACGGGTACTCGACGCTTTTAGCTTGGTGGGCAGAGCAGAATGTCCAGAAGCGTCATCTCTGGCCGGGGAATTTTACATCGAAGCTCGTGCATCCGGTGGTCGATCAGGACGAAAAGGACGAGGAGAAAAAGGAAAAGCTGAAAATGTGGAAAGCGGACGAGCTCATTCGTCAAATTGAAGCGACGCGGGCAATTCCGGGTGCTACGGGCAATGTTCATTTCAGCATGAAGGCTTTCATGCGGGATTTCGGCGGTATCGATGAGAAGCTAAAGAGCGGCTTGTATGCCGAGCCAGCGCTCGTTCCGGAATCGCCTTGGTTGGATGGCGAGACACCGGGCAAGCCGGAAGTTAACGTGGCAAGTTCGGCCGGTGCGAGCGAAGTTAAAATGCGGTTACCCGGCGGCGAACATCCTTGGCAATGGCTCGTTCGCATGAAAACTAGCGATGGCTGGCGTACGGCTATCGTGCCGGGAAACCAGACCGCTTACGAATTGAAGGGCACGAAGCCGACGAGCATCTTGGTGTCGGCCATCTCAAGACTCGGTCGCGAGGGAGCTTCGACGCGCTCGGAAATCCCGAAACGCGACTAACGCAAAGATGGCCGACCCAATTTCCAAACTGCACGACATCGCAGCCGATGGTTGCCCGTGGCGGTGCGTTCCAAGCGATAGATTCTAATTTTTGCTGCCGCCACGTAGTTCGATGAGCCCGCCTATGTTGAGCATAGATTTCGCGAAGCTTTCGCTCCGCGAGAAGATTGCGCAGTTGATCTTTGTGCGAATCGGCTCAAATATGCCGCCCGTGCGCAGGGTCGAGCAGGATGAAGAGCGCGTTGCAAAACTACTCGCTGAATGTCCGTTCGGCGGGCTGCTGCTCTTCAACGGTGGCGATGACACGAAACATGCGCTGGATCGCTTGCAACAACGAGCTGCGATTCCGCTGCTCGTCGCCTCAGATATCGAACGCGGCGTCGGTCAGCAGGTGAAGGGCTTTACGCTATTTCCGCATGCCATGGCGTTCGACAAGCTTGGGGCCGGCGGTGTCGATGCCGTCGCCGAGTTCGCGCAGGCGTTGGCCGCTGAATCGAAGGAAGTGGGCATCCACATTGCTTTCGGCCCCGTCGCCGACGTTAGCACGAATCCCGATAATCCGATCATCAACACGCGAGCGTTCAGCGAATCGACCGAACGCGCCGCGGAGTTAACACGGGCTTACGTTACCGCGGGTGAAGCGGCCGGATTGCGGACTACGGCAAAGCACTTTCCGGGGCATGGAAGTACCGATCGAGATTCGCACGATTCGCTGCCAGTTGCGGATCGGACCGCGGACGAGTTGCGCGAGTGCGAATTCGTGCCGTTTCAGGCGGCCATCGATGCCGGCTGCCCGCTCATCATGACGTCACACGTCAGCTATCCGGCGCTCGACCCGAGCGGAGTTCCCGCTACCCTTTCGCCGATAATTCTAAACGATATCTTGCGGAAGCAAATCGGCTTCCGAGGTGTCGTCTGTTCGGACAGCCTGTTGATGGCGGGCGTTCGGGCTCAATTCGAACGCGAAGAGGACATGGCACTCGCGGTCTTAAATGCGGGCGTGGACTTGCTGCTCGATCTGGCCGAACCTGTAGCGGTGCTCGATCATCTTTGTAAGTGTGTGGAACTGGGGCGACTGACAACGGCCCGAGTAGAAGAAGCTTTGCAAAGATTGTGGAACCTCAAGCGAAGCGTATTCGGGGAATCGTCGCTCGCGAAAAATGACCGCACGTTTGAGCGCGATGAGTCGGCTTCGCTCGCAACTCGTGTCGCCGAAGGGGCGCTTCAATTGATTCGTAGTTGCCCCCCTGCCCTTCCCTTGGATGCAAGCAAGCCGTTGGCGGCGATTTTGCTGAAACCGTTCGAAACTGCCATCGAGCCGCCCGAACAGCCGCTGGCAGATGAACTTCGCGAACGAATTCGGAATGTGAGTTACACGCAACTCGGACCGAAGTCGGAAGCCC
>DATBAY010000036.1:0-12625 GCA_036271295.1 Lacipirellulaceae bacterium
CCACGCGTGTCGGCACGCAAAATCCGCGAGGTTACGCTGCGACTAAGGTAGTTGCGCCACCGGTGCGTTACCAGCCCAAGCTAACGTTTATTCGCGAGACGAACGACGCCGATGTCCTGAACCGCTGGAGAAAATGCAGAAAGCAGCGAGTGATAGAAGGGCAGCCGCGGTTGGCTCGGGCACCCCCGCATTTGCCAACGCACCTGAACCTGCGCCTGCAGCAAGACTGTCGCGCCAAATGACGTAATCGGCTTCGTCGATGATGCCGTCGTAGTTGCCGTCCGCCCCGCTGCCGTGGATGATCGTCTGTTTGCCGAAGTTGACGCGCCACACGGCGTAATCGTTGGCGTCGACGACGCCATTGCCGTCGTAGTCGCCCGCGGGGGCCACGGTGGCGAAAAGCGATTCGGCCGTGGTGACATCCAACGCGTCGAGATCGTTGGAGACCTGGTCGAGTTGGCTCTCGATGGCGGTTTTACCCACGTACTTTTTGCGCGCGAGATAAAGTTCGTAGATGAATTGCAGCTCGGCGGTGCCGTACGATACGCCGGTGAACTGCTGAATTTGATTGAGTGAGCGGAAGCCATCTTCAACCGTCGGTTCGAACTGTGTGCCTTCGCCAAAGTCGTTGAATGTGGCGAGCTGGAGCATGTCGAGATTGTTCTGATACTGGGTATAAAGGTTCAGCGTATCGGTCAGCGTTTGTCCGCCATTTTCGGGAATGTAAAACAGCGTGCTGCCCGCGCCGCCTTGGGCGTAGAAGTCGTTGAAGCCCGGATAAGCAACGCCGGCGGCGACGCCGATACGCGGGGCTTGGGTACTATAGAAAGATCGCAGCTTCGAAAGGTGATCCGTCGTGTTGGCGTCCTGGTAAGGCCAGGCGAATTCACCGTCGGCATTCGTGCCAGCCTCGCTCGACTGGTAATTCAACGTAAGAAAGGTGGGATCGGTCCCGGTTGCCGGGAGGATCTGGCTCCATTGCGATGGCGTCTGAAACGTAATCGGCCCGAAGTTCATCATCAGCGGGCTGTTGTTTGCGCCGTACTTAATGTAATTCGATTTATTGAAGTAATTGTCGCGGAGATAGTTCATGTTGGTCTGCTCTTGCGCTACGCTCTGCGCAAAGCGGTCTTCTAGCACGACACCAACGCCTAAGCCAAACTGGCCAGTTTTGTTGACGATGGCATTCGAGGCCGTGAGGAGCGATCCGACATCGCCGTTCGAGCCTTGCTGGCCGTACCAGTCGATCATTACGCCGTCGATGCCTGAGTACTTCATGAGCAGCATGTGATATTCGAGTACGTCCGGATCGGTGGAATCGTAAGGTCCGATCATCGGATAGTCGTGCGACGCAATTTGACGTTTGCCAGTGGCATCGACGACGTTCGGATTTTGGGTGTTCATCTTCCAGTGGTAGCCCCACTGGGAGCCGTCGGTGCCGCCCAGGCTGCTGGGCGTTTGGAACCACGGCATGTAGTGCATGTAAACTTTAGTTGGATTGGTCTTGGTGACGGCTACCGATTGGCCGTGGCTTGGCTGCGCAAGCACCAAAATGGCAGCGGCCGAGATAAAACAGTTGCAGTAATTGGGCCGCATGAGATGCCTTTTCGCGGCCGCCTCGAAGTCCTGCCATAGGTGTTCGAGTGGCCGGTTGTTCCAGATTTCATTTTAGCAGCGGACGACGTTAGACACCGGATCGCTGCGGAGTTTTTGGCAGGCTTTTAAGTGGGATATTGATCTCATTCTTCCCGGCTTGAATCGTGAATTTCAGCCCCGAAGTCTTCGCACTGCCGTATTTGGGATCCGTAGTTCGATGAGCCCCGGTCACGGCGCCAGCGTTGTTTATTACGAGTTCTTCGGCCGCGCAGGAAACGAGGTACTCGCCGGGCTGAATCCCGGCTTGGGAGCCAGTCGACAGCGAGTACATGCCGTTTTCGTCGGCCAAGCCCATCGCCGTTGGGCCCACCCCGTTGGCGGGTTGGAATTGGACGGTCACGCGAACGTTCCCATTCCCGCCATGCAAAGGTTGATCATCAACCGTGACGTGCCCCGAGACTTTTGCCAGGCCGTTGCCGCACCCAGTGATGGCAACGCAGCAAAGCACTGCGGCCGACAAGCTTGCGGCCTGTCGTTGAATCCGGCGTGTTTTAAACGTCTTACCGTTCATGGCAATTCCAATGCAACTGGTGGTACTGGAATGATTCAATCGTTAGCTTTCGACTTCGCGTCCGTGCCCTGGCTATCAGAGGTCAAGGCGAAAACGAGCTGGTTCTCGCCGGAGTGTACGTCGGCCTGCAAGCCGGACTGCTGCACGGACGCATATTTTGCAGGGGTGACGAGTTTAGCGCGCTGTTCGGCGCTTTCGGCTTTCGGCAACAATTCGCTGACGGTGACCGCGACTTGGTACTTGCCCGGTGGGATCTCGTTCGACGACCCAACGGCAAGTTCGAAGTGACCTGTGGGATCGAGGAGGCCTGTTGCGACGGTGCCCTGCCCGCCGATTGCTTGAAATAAGACGGTGCCTCGTGCGTCAGAGGCGACCGCTAACGGTTTTCCATCAAGCGTTACGGTGCCAGAAACCGAGGTGGGCGTTTCTCTGCATCCTTGAAGAAGGATCGCGCTTAAGACAAACGCGGTTTCAAGCAACCAAATGTCTTTAAAGCACGCGCGCGTTCGCATCCCGAAAGTTCCGGCTCGCTTACTGGTCCAGCGAGAGAGATTCATTACCATTTCGCGTGCAATAAACTCGATAGGTTTGGTTGTCGACGCTTTCAGCAACGAAGCGCACCGAGCCATCCGCCAGGCAGAATTGAGAGCCGCCAGGGTGACGGCTGCGGAAGCCTTGCTGATCCCACCAAAATGCCAGGTTTAGCGTCGATGGGTCGACGCTCACCAAATTATTCAGCGGCAGGTTGCAACTGCACCAATCGCCATTGCCGTAAAATGCCGTTGAGTGATTGTTGTAGTCGGGCAGATCTTCACCGATCATGAATTGATGACTGGTTCCGTCCGTCACGGAACCGATCTTCACCGGTCGTTGGAACGATTGCCGAAAGAAAATTCCACGGCAGCGAAGATTGTTGTGGCAATCCCGCGGACCCGCGAGTGGCGACGATTCTTTGTAACCCGGCCCGCCCGTCGGACAATTCGGAACTTCCACCCCGCTAGGGTATGTTGTCCCGTCGTTGCCAACGGTGCCGGAGAACGCGGAGGGCTGCCCCAAAAACGTGTCGTCGAGCACGCCCTTGTAGTTGGTAACAGCCACTGGCGTTTTAGCCCATTCGGATTGCGTGGTGCTAAGGCGATTTTGCGATGGGTCGGAGGGGCATTGCAAAATCTTGAGCTGTGTTCCCATGAGAGTCGCACAGGAAACGCCATTCTTCGTGGAAGCGATTCCTACGAGCGGAACAGAGGCCTTTCCGGCGATGTCTGGAATGATCTGTCCCTCGAACCCGCCGCCCGCTTTGAATTGATCGTAGAGCGCTTGTTCTTCGAGTTCCGGCAACTCGTTGAGAATCCAGCCGGCACCAGACTGATAAGCACCGTTACCGCCGTTCGCTACGTCCGATTCTTGTGGATAGCCTGCCCCGTTGCTCACCGGGAAGTGCTTCATCACATCGTGATAATTGAGTGCCGCCAGGCCAAGATTCTTAAGGTTGTTCTGGCAACCACTGCGTCGTGCCGCTTCGCGCGCCGACTGAATCGCCGGCAGCAAGAGTGCCACCAGGATCCCAATGATTGCGATCACCACCAACAGCTCCACCAGTGTGAAGCCGTTCCGCTCGGTCCTCGCACGAAGATGGAAAGCGTTCATCTGCTCGCTCCTCCTGTTAGGAAACAACTCCACAGCTTCCACACGCGCCGTCGCCTTCTTAGCGGTGGCGCTTCAACGAAAACAATCCGATTGCCCCGAACAAAGCCATCATCAGCGAAGCAGGTTCCGGTACGGCACCAGCGCCTAGCGCGCTGCCTGCACCTGCCGTTTTGCCAAAATCCAATCGCCAGTTGTTGTACTGGGCAGCGCCGATCGTGCCACCGACCGGGTCGTTGGGCAGCACTGTCGTGGTACCGACGCTGTTACGCCACAGCACGTAATCGGCGGCGTCGACCACGCCGTTTTGGTTGTAGTCGCCCGTAACGCCCGGCGCAACTCCGGTGGCTTGGACCCTCATTTCATTCAGGTAGCCGAGATCGCCGGTGTTTCCGACGAACTGCACGTAAAGAATTGTGCTCGACGGTGGCGCGAGGTTGCTGATCGTGGCAATGGTATCTCGATTGTAGGAACCTACATCCGCAGGATCGCGCACATTCAAATTCACCGTACCGACCTGGTTTGTATACGCACTATCGCTGTAGACAGAATAGACGGTGGTGGGGTCGCCCTCGTGCGAGTGAGACCCGAAAAAGCTGAAATCGTAGGTCAGTGTTGGATCCAACCCTTGGATTTCAAACCGCGTTTTGTTGTCGGTTAGGTTGCCGTTGATGTCGTGCGTTCCGAGACCAGGACTCGCCGCGAAGTCGAACGCGGCTTCCTTAGCTCCGCCCATGTTCCCCAGCGCGACCGAGTCGATGTCGGTGAGCGGCAAGAAATCGTAATAATGCGGAAATGCTGGCGGCGAAGGCGCTGTGGGGCCTGCCGGACCGTTGTAGCTATCCGTCGCCACGGGCGTATCCCACGCGAGCTGCGTAGGTGTCGACGTGTTCGTAATGCTCACCAGGTTAGGCACTAAGATGCCTGGTTGCACGCTATTCCAATAGTTTCCATTGGAGTCGGCGCCAGGCACGCTGAGCCCGCGGTACGAATTGTCGTTTCCAAAATCGATCAGAATGGTTTGTGCGGAGGAAAAAGTTGCCTGCCCGACCAGTAGCGAGACTGCGGAGACCAAACAGGCATGGCGTTTCAAAAATTGAATCACGTTCATTGTGGTCCACCTTAACGAATCAAAAAAACCGAAGTGCCGGTCGCAAGTAGACGTGATGTGGTAGCGAGGAATTATTAGCGTCGACGGTAACCGAAGACTAGACCCAAGCCACTGGCGAGAAGCACAAGCGACGTTGGTTCCGGAACCGCGGTGCCGATCAACTCGAACGAGTTCAAATAGCCTTGGTTGCCAGTCGAGCCCACGAACTGCACGTACAGAATGTTGCTCGCTTGCGGCGAAAGGTTGCTGAACGTCGCGATCGTGTCCCGATTGTGCATGCTGGGATCGGCTAACGAATTTACATTCAAGCTCGTCGTGGCTACTAGCGACGAATACGTATTGTCGCTGAAAATCGAGTACACGGTCGTAGCGTCGTCACTGTACTTGTGCGAGCCGAAGAGCTTCAGCGTGTACTGTTCGTTCGGATTCAAACCTTGAATCTGAAACCGTGTGTTGTTATTCAGCCCGCCCGGTGATGCTGCGAAGTCAAAAGCTGCTTCCTTGACACCAAGATCGCCGAGTGCCGCCGCATCGATATCCGTATCGGCAACGTGGCTGGATGTCGGCGGCGCATCGGTTGCGCCGGCCGGGCCGTTGTAGCTATCGGTGCCGACACCTGTGTCAAAGCCCAGGGCAACGGAAGTCGTGCTGTTGTTGATGTCAATCAAGTTTGGATAAAACGGTCCGGGAACGAGGCTGTTCCAGTAATGACCATTAACGTCTGGGTTTGGCACGCTGGCGCCGCGGAAGGACGTATCGCTTCCGAAGTCGACCAATACTGTTTCCGCCTTGGCGGAAACCGCGAGTCCCGCCGCCATGATCGCAACGATCGCGAGGCGAGAGGCTCTCTTCGCACTAAAAGTCAGATTCATGAGTCTCTCCAAGTTGTGTGAACTGAAACCAACCACAGGATGCAAATTGAGAACGCTTCAATTTGGTAAGACTGAATCAAACACGCAGGAGCCATTCGAACGTGCTTCAATTCACCTGATCGTCCACAGGAATTGACGAGACGAGTTATTCAAACGATCGCGGTCGCACCATTTCGCTGCGGCGATTGAACGCCGCAAATTTGTCGGTGCTGCTCACGGAAGAGCTCGTCGCTCGACAACGCCTGTTTTTGATAAGGGCCACAGCAAAATAATTTCGCTGCGACTTCTCAACCTATAGCACTTATGCTATCCTTACAAAAAGAGGGTGTCAAGCAAAGTTGCCGAAATTTTCCTACCCCCCGGTTGCGGAATCTCGGCGGTGCTCCGTTTCCAGCTTTTTCTAGAGCATTGGCGGCGCCGCGGTGCTCCGCATCGACGACGAGCCGGCAACAGGTGATAGAACACCTTTGGTTCTTGGTTTAAGGGCAGGCAACAGCTTATGGCAGCGCCAAGCAAGTACAACGAGGTGATGTCCGTCATTGAGCGGCGGATCCGCGAGGGAGACTACTTACTTAACAGCATCCCGGGCGAACGGAAGATCGCCGAGGAAACCGGCGTCAGCTATATGACGGCCCGCCGTGCCGTGCTGGAATTGCTCGATCAGGAAGTGCTGATCCGTGGTCCTTCGGGCGCGCTTGAGGTACATCCGAACTACACGAAGAAGGCGAAACTCGCCGATATCGTTCTGTTGTATCCCGCCTATCCGTCTACTTACTTGACCCAACTGCGGGGTCTCGTTTCCGACTATGCGGAGAAGCTCGGCATCGGTTTGCGTCCCGTGCAATTCGTTCACTGGGACGAAAAGATGGTTGTCGATGCCGTCGAACAAGCGCGAGGGACCTTCGTAATTCCCTACGGTCCGGTGATACCACAGCGTTTGCTCGACCCATTTCAATCCAACAAAGTGGTGATTCTCGACGGGGACTTCACGTCGCAAGGATTGCCGTCGATTCGCTTGTTTTCGGATAAGTGCATTGAAGCCGTGCTCGATCATCTTTATGAATTGGGGCATCGCTGTATCGATTGCATCAACACACAGAATCGAAATCCGGAGATCAATCGCCGCATTGGAATTTGGAAACATTGGCGGATCGAAAATGATATTGCCGGCGAATTGCGCGATGATCCGGCGCCGCTGTTTAGCGATCCGACGATCGTGGCCTACCGGCTGATGTCACGACTACTCGACAAGGGGCATCGCGATGCCACGGCGTTCGTCGCCACGACGTGTCCGGCCGCGATCGGCGCGATTCGCGCTTGTTGGGAACGAAAGCTTCGCGTGGGTCACGACCTGTCGATTTGCGCCGTGAATATCGAGCCGCCGGCCGAATTCTTTTGCCCTTCGATTACGGGGCTTGCGACACCCGACCTGTCTGAAATTCTCGGCGGCTGCTTCGATTGGTTCGCGAGTCGCAGTGAAGTGTGGCGTGGCGCGGAACTGATCGAGCCGACCGATTCGGCACTTTTTGCGGGCGAATCCGCGGGTCGTGCTCCAGCGAAGTAATAATTGCAAGCGATTCGCATCTCTAGCGAAGCGCGTTACTCGCTTGCGGCCGGGGGCTGTGGGCCGTCGCTGTCTAACATTTCGCGGCGGATTTGTTCGATGATCTGCGGGAGATAGATCATGCCTGAATAGTGGTCGGCCGTAAACTCAACGTGGTGGGTCGTCGGCAGGTGGGCGGCGTAGGCGAGCGCGCGCGAGTTGCGGGGCGGCACGACCGTATCGAGCTTTCCGTTAAACAGCCACGTTCGTTCGGGATCAATCCGGTGTGCGAGTCGCAACGGTTCGATCTGAAGCGTGGCCTCTTTGATTTGCTCATCACTTAGTCCCGCCGCGGTTAGCTTCGCGTGTACTTTGATGGCGTCGCGCTGTCCATGGAGGATGACATCTTGCAGATCGCCGCCGGCCAGTACGATGAAAACGCGGTCGTAGCCGTGATCTAGGCCTGCCACCGTAGCGGTCACGAATCCGCCCAAGCTGGTGCCCTGGAGGCCGATGCGGGAATCGTCGACGGCCGGCACCGCGGCGACGGCGTCTCGAGCGCGGCGCACGTCCGCGATCGCTTCCTTGAGCGAGGGGGCTATGTGCGCCGCCGTCAGCGGCGTTCCATCCTTGCGCTCCCCATACCCGGGTAAGTGAATCAGAAACGCGTGCAATCCTAAGCCGCTGATGCCTCGCGCGATCATGCGGCCGACCGTCATGTTGCGTGCAGACTCGTGAACCACGACGATCGCTCGCGCCTTGCGGATGTTGTCGCCCTCGCGTGCCGCGAACCATTCCATAGCTACCAAGTCGTTGACATGGTTACCGATTGGCCGCGGCGATGGAAATCGAACGAGATAGTCTCCGCAGCCCAGCTGCGCGGGCTGCAACTCGACCAGAAACGGACTGCGGTCCCAACGAAGGCCTTCGATACACGAGGCGGCGTCGGCGTTCGATTCGGAACCGCAGTCGAGAGTATCGGTTGCGTCGAACTTGCTGCCGACTTCGATCGCTGCAGACGAGCCATCGGCGCCGCTCGCATTCGGTGTCGCGAGCTGAAATACAAACAGCAGCGCCAGAACTGCTACGATCCGCGGGAAGGATTCAAAGTGTTTCATGACCGGGTGCACTACGACTCGCAATTCTCAATTCTCAAAGAGTACTGATTCTGGCAAAGTCTCGCAAATATGGCTATGTCGGCTTGCGGTCGGGTTGATATGCGGCAGTTTATTGCGGGCTCGGCGGTACGCACTTCGTAGTAGCGTAGAAAGATTTGGTGTTACCGCTGGGTATAATGGAGCGTAGTTGGTTCACATAGCATTTATAAAAAGGCGGAACCGCTTCGCCGGCGGCAATGTAGATATGAACAAGTCGCAGCATTTGTTTGCCGTATTCGCCAAAAAGGTTGAACACGTCACCGGGCATCCGTTTACGTTCGTCGTGGCAGTCGGACTAATTGTCGTTTGGGGAATTACAGGGCCGATCTTCAAGTACAGCGATACCTGGCAGCTCGTCATCAACACGGGCACGACGATCGTGACCTTTCTCATGGTTTTTTTGATCCAGAATTCCCAAAATCGCGATACTGGCGCAATTCAAACAAAGCTTGACGAATTAATTCGCGCTATCGAAGGCGCCCACAATGCACTGTTGGATTTGGAAGAGCTGGACGAGGACGAAATCGAGCACATTCGCCGTGATTACCGCAAGTTGGCGGAAGACGCGCGCAACGCGATCGAAAAAGGAATGAAGGACACGGCGTGCGAAGAGGTGGAGCATTGCGACGAGCCGGCGGCGAAAGAAGAATCGGCCGCGAAGAAACCGCGGACGCGGGCGAGCAAGAAAAAGAAGTGAAGCATGCGTCAAGTCGCGATCTCGGGCGGAGGATCGAGAATCTTACGAGCATCTTGCAGCATCGCGGCAATGGCATCGAAGCGGCCGGCGGCTAGAAATTCTCGCGGCGCCAACCACGAGCCGCCGCAGGCGACGACGTTTGCAAGTTTCAAATAGTTGGGCAGCAGCTCGGGCGTGATTCCGCCGGTTGGCACGAATCGCGCTTCGCGATAAGGCCCGGCGAAAGCTTTCAACGCGCCGACGCCGCCCATCGTTTCAGCGGGAAAGAACTTCAGCGCCGCTGCTCCCAGCGACGTGGCGAGCTCGATTTCGCTGGGTGTCGCGACGCCGGGAATCATCGGCACGCCGCGTTTTACGACATACTCGACCACGCGCGGATTGGTGCCCGGCGCGACGAGAAACTGCGCCCCGGCGTCAATCGCGCGATCGGCATGTTCAGTCGTTAACACGGTGCCCGCGCCGACGAGCACATCCCCGCGTTTGGCGAGAATTCGAATTGCTTCCTCCGCTGCGGTGGTACGAAACGTTACTTCTGCGACGGGCAGCCCGCTCTTGACGAGTGTCTCACCAAAGCCATCGGCATGCCGCGCATCGTCGATCACGACCATCGGGATGAGTCGCAGCCTGGCGAGTGTTTCGAGTATCTTTGTCATTTATGTGTGGCAATCAGATTGCTATAGCCGACGAAGCGTCATGCCGCCGTCAATGCTTAACACGTTCCCAGTCGCATAGGTCAGATCTCCGCGGGCGAGCATCGCTACAGCGCGACCAACATCCGCAGGCTCGCCCCAGCGGTTTTCAACCGTGAGCCCCTCGGCGATAAGTTTATCGTACTTTTCCGCCACCGCCGCGCTCATATCCGTGTGGATAATTCCTGGCCGCACTTCATAAACGGCAATTCCATGCTCGGCAAGCCGGTGGGCCCACAACTGCGTCGCCATCGCAACGCCGGCTTTGCTGATGCAATAGTCGCCGCGATTGATCGAAGCCTCGGTCGCGCTGACCGATGAAATGTTGACGATGACCCCTTGGAATTGCGGGTTCGACGCGCGCTGTTCGATCATCCAGCGGGCAACAAGCTGGGTCAGAAAGTACGGTCCTTTCAAATTGATGCCGAGCACCCGCTCAAAGCTTTCTTCGCTGGCGTCGAGGATATCGGCGCGTGGCGACGGAGCGACGCCGGCATTGTTTACCAGGACATCCAGTCGGCCAAAGCGGTTGCGGACCGCGTCGACGAGCGATTCGCGGTCTGTAGCATTCGATACATCGCCGGGAAAGTATTCGGCTGTCGCCTTGCGCTTTCGCAATCCTTCGAGAACGCCGGCAGTATCAGCTGCTGGCCTCACGCCGTTCAGCGCGAGGGCGAAACCGCTGTCGGCAAGCGCAGCGGCGATGCCCAGACCGATGCCGCGGCTGCCGCCGGTAATCAGCGCGACGCGTTTTGTCTCGCTAGCCATGAGTTGGTCCGAAGAACGTGTGATACTCTTCGTTATTGGCAAGTCTCCCCACGTAGATCGCTAGTTCGCGAGCGTGGTAATCGCCCCACATGCTGGCTTCACCGCAGGGAATCTTACGGCCAGCGGGAATGTAGTCCCAGCCCTTCGGACGATGATAGACCGAATGAAGAATCAGCCCCTGGTGGTTGCCGCTTGAGAGGTAAGGCTCCGTGAGCAGTGTCTTGAAGACTGTCAGGCCCGCCTGCGTGTAACGCTTGCCATCATTCGGTAATTCACATTCGTCCGTCAGGTAGCGGTCAATTCGCAATAGCCCTTGCGCTGCAATTGCTGCTGCAGAACTGTCGACCGGCTCCACGTCGTTGAAAGGATCTGCGGGCCGATCGAGGTAATCGCCGAGCCTTGCCAGACCAGGCGCGCCGGTATCCCAATAAGGGATGCCGCACGGGGGCGTTTCGCGAATATAAAAATCACACGTTGAACGGGCCGCTTTCAAGAATGTTGCTTCGACTGCCGGGCGGCCACCACACATTTCAAATTCCGACTCGCTGCGAGTGGCAATCCACTCCAGCAACTCAGCGTAGCCGAGCATCGCCCAAGCGAGACCTCGAGTCCACGTACTGAATGGTGAATAACCTTGCTGCGTGTTGGGTGCGCGATACTCGCCTGTGGTAGTGTTGAACAGGCTTTCGTGCGCCGTGCGGCCGGGGGTGTCATAGGCATCCCGCCCTTCGCCAAACCAAATATTGAAGCGGGCCGTGTTGTTCGCATGTTCAATCAGCCGCCGCAACAGATTGATGCGTTCATCGTTTTCCCCGCACAACGCGTGCCCCAACTGATGCGCGAGTGCGAGCGCGCGGCAGGTGCGGATCGTATCGACAAACAGAGATTGGGGGCCATTGAACGAGTAGATATAGCCGCTGCCGTCCGCCGTCTTCGCCCAACGTGCCGCTTGAACGGCCCCGCTCGCTTCGAGCGCAAGCTCGTAGAATGCGCGTTGCCATTGATCTTCCGGAAGCCGCCCTTCATTCATCAGCCGCCACAAATTGCCGTACGTGCTGACGTTATTGAACCCGTGGTCGTGCACGCCGATGTGCGTTACGTGCGGCGCCATGAGGGCAACCGTTCGCTCGCGGCCAAGCTTAAGAAAACGCTCATCGCCGGTCGCATCAAATTGCAGCAGCGCGGAGCCAAATTGAAAGCCCTGAGTCCACTCGGTCCAACCTTGGGAAGTGTAACGCCCCGCTTTCGTGAAAACGGGCGAAGGCGAACCCGGCGGGAAACTTTTCTCCACCGCATCGATGCACTCCGCCGACCGCGCCCAGAACTGTTCAAGGTGTGGCACAAATTCGGCTGGCGCGAGAGTTTTATCGAGCTTGATCACAAAGTCCTACCGAGGAGGCGTGTCGCCGTGGTCAAATAGACTAGCGTTTGATTCGCGCCGAGCCGCCGCCGGCGATGTGCTGCAGCTCGTCGAGCGTGATTTGGCTGGAATCGCCGCGTGTGCTCATGAGAAGCGCCCCGTGAGCGACACCCAAGTTCACGCACTGCTGCGGCGACTGCCCGGTGAGGAATCCATAAGTAAAGCCCGAAGCAAACCCGTCGCCACCGCCCACGCGGTCTTCGATTTCCAGATCGGGATACGATGGCCCGTCGTAGAACGTGCCGTCGTGCCACATGATTGCCGACCAATCGTTGATGAGCGCCGTCTTTACACCGCGGAGCGTCGTGCCGACCACCTTAATATTAGGGAAATCCTTCACAACGCGATTGACCATCGATTTGAACGCCGAGGTATCGAGCTTGCCTTTTTCGACGTCGACGCCTTCGACGTCGTAGCCAAGCACTTTCTGAAAATCCTCTTCGTTTCCAATCAGGCAATCGATGTAGGGCACGAGCGGTTTTGTGGTCTTGATCGCTTCCTCACTGGACCACAGCTTCGAGCGAAAGTTGAGGTCGTAGCTGACGATCGTTCCCGAC
>DATBAY010000037.1:0-2770 GCA_036271295.1 Lacipirellulaceae bacterium
ATCATCACGGATAAAGTGCAGCCGTGGAACTACGGAAAGTATCTGTCGCATTTCCCGGACGCGACCAATACGTTGCGGCAGTCGATGTCGCAGAATCCGTACTTGAAATTGTTCGTCGCGAGCGGCTACTACGACCTGGCAACGCCGCCGGCGACGGTGAAGTACAGCGTCGAGCATTTGCGGCTGCCGCCGGAGTTGCAGAAGAACATCGACCACAAGTTCTACGAGGGTGGCCACATGATGTACGTCTACGAGCCCACGATGAAAAAACTGCGGAAGGACGTCGAGGAGTTTTATGCCAAAGCTCTCAAGTCCCCCTCGGATGAAAAGAAAAACGACTGAGTGCGACACGCCCTCGGTCGGCAGAGGGCGTGGTCCGACACGCGAAACGGTTTACAATGACGACGATGCCGGGCCAACTCGACGATGAAAATCTCGCACTGCTGCGTTCCACGCTCCAGGAATGCCGCAACCTCTACATTTCCAGCGGGCAGTTGTGCGCTCAGCAGTATCCGCAGCTCATTTCGCAGTCCGGCCACGAGTTTGTGCAGCTGATGGACGACCTCCACAAGGCACTCGTCCTCAAAATCTATGTGATGGTCTGCGAAGCAGACAAACGCTGGTCCGCAGGCGAACGGGCAATGGCAGAGGTGCTGTTCGAGCACCTTTGGCACCAACGACTTACGGGCGACAATCTCGTCGCCGCCGCCCGCAAAGCGGCCGAGGAGAGCAGCAAACTCCAGTGGTACAGTATCATCCGCCCGTTCGACCGGGTCGTGCCGCTTCGCGAGCGCATCGGCACGCTGGAAACGATCGTCATGCGCCTGGCAAACCTCATTGGCCGCGCCGACGGCGAGCTTGGCCCCCAGGAAGCAGCGATAATTCACTTGATCCGTGACGAACTCCAACACCACTTGCGTCCCGTCCCCATCGACGAGCCGACCGCGCACGAGGAACCTCACACGCAGACCGGCCAGGCGATTGCCACCATGCAGCGCGACGCCGGCAACGTACATGCCGCGACTCGCTTGCTTTCCAACTCGGGCACAGATATTAACAAAGTATCTACAACCGTGAAGGCGGCGACCGAAGCCCGCCCGACACTTGAGGACACGCTCAAAGAGCTTCACGAATTGATCGGCCTCGGCTCGGTGAAGGATGAAGTTCAAACGCTCGTGAACTTCCTGAAGCTCCAGCAGCGGCGCGGCGAAGCCGGGCTCGGCGACACGGAAGTTAGTCTCCACATGGTCTTCACCGGCAACCCCGGCACGGGAAAGACGTCCGTCGCGCGCATACTGGGCAAGATTTTCGGCGCGATGGGAATTCTCAAGAAGGGACAGCTCGTCGAAACCGATCGCTCTGGCCTCGTGGCGGGATACATGGGGCAGACCGGGCCGAAAGCAAACTCCAAGATCGACGAAGCGCTCGACGGCGTGCTGTTCATCGATGAGGCGTACAGCCTCGTCGCCCAAGAGACGGACGACGCGTACGGCAACGAAGCGGTTCAGATTCTTCTCAAGCGGGCGGAAGATGATCGGCAACGGTTGATCGTCATCATGGCCGGCTATCCGGCAGAGATGCAAACGTTGCTCAAGACCAATCCTGGTTTGACATCGCGATTCAATCGAGTGCTGAACTTCGAAGACTACTCACCACTGGAAATGGCACAGATCTTCGGCCTGCTTTGTGACAAGAATAAATATAAATTGGCGGAAGGAACGCGAGCCAAACTTGTGCTGGGGTTCGTCGAGCTGCATCGCAATCGCGATCGCAATTTCGGCAACGGGCGCGTGGTTCGGAACATTTTCGAGCAGGCAATTCGGCGGATGGCAAACCGGATCGCCAACATTCGCGAATTGTCGGCCGACGCGCTGATGCTATTCCAAGCAGACGACATCGAATTCAAAGATCTTCCAACCGGCACTAAGCTCGAATACGGCGATGACGGGCCCTGGCGTTTTCGCCTGGTGTGCCCGGCGTGCAGTCATGCGAGTAAGTCGCGCGGTTCCTACTTAGGCAAAAAAGTTCGTTGCCCGAAGTGTCAACATGACTTCAAGGCCGATTGGGGTGAACCTGTCCCCGCGGAGGAACACTTAAAAGAAGATTGATGCGAAAGCTCAAGCGCGATACAGCAAATCCGAGAGATTTGCTAAATTAACCGAACCCCGAGCGACAACCGGGTTTGCAAAAAATGGAAACCAGGCGGACATGAAAGAATAGGAATCGATATGGCGACCCCGACAACTCCGCCGCGCACCGAGGAACCCCAAGGCGAAAAACCCGCCTCGCGCAACTTCATCGAGCAGATCATCGAAGCCGACCGCGCGGCCGGCAAGAATGGCGGGCGCGTCCACACCCGGTTTCCGCCCGAGCCGAACGGGTATCTCCACATCGGCCACGCCAAAAGCATTTGCTTGAACTTTGGGCTCGCCCAAGAGTACGCCGGTAAGTTCAACCTGCGGTTCGACGACACGAATCCCACCAAGGAAGAGCAAGAGTACGTCGACTCGATCATTGACGACGTCCGCTGGCTCGGCGGCAGTTGGGAAGACCGCCTGTTTTACGCCTCCGATTACTTCCAGCAGCTCTACGATTGGGCGATCCAGCTCATCAAGGATGGCAAAGCGTACGTCTGCGACCTGTCGGCCGACGAGGTCCGCGCCCACCGTGGCACGTTAAGTGAACCGGGCAAGAACAGCCCGTACCGCGACCGCACCGTCAAAGAGAATCGCGACCTGTTCGAGCGCATGAAGAACGGCGAGTTTCCGGA
>DATBAY010000038.1:0-2632 GCA_036271295.1 Lacipirellulaceae bacterium
GTAAAAAACGTTCAAGCTCAAGTCGATCGTCACGCCATCGGCTGTCGAGGGCGGAAGGACAGAACACGCGACGAGGAGCGACGAAACGCTTGTCACAACAAGAAGTAAGCGGGCATTGAGCATGCCGAATCTCCGCGGCTATACAGCCAATTTTGAGGGCGCGCTGCCCCTCAGAGGACGTTTCGAACGAGGTGCCCGCCGAGCTTTACGCGACGGCCTGATGGCAACTGGCGCGCCCCTCATTTTCAGCGTGAATCGATGTCTGTTCCGTTTGCTCGCGGCCCAGTCCGCTATTCGGTGGTCGGCGACGAGTCGTGGCGATCACTTGGCTATGCCAGCGTTTCAGCGGAATACACCGCTAGCGCCGGAATCGGCAATGTCGCCACAGTACTCTCAGTGTACCAAGCTCGGGCAAAGCTGCAAGGAAATTCGGCAGACACGAATGCGGCACATCAGGCCGAAAATGCAGTATTTTCCGGTGAATATTGCGTCGAGGAGCGGTCCGCCCAGCCAAATGAATGGCTCCCCGGACGGGCCTCGCGACCGATTGAGTGCCACTTGCCGAGCTGCGGTTGGCACTTCTCCGAGGCGACGAAAACGAGCCGCTCATGTTGGTTTCGCGCCGAGTTGGTTGTAATGCGCACACAATGTTTCGCCGATTCCTACAACACGAACTTCGACGCAAAAAATCTTTCGTCGCGCGCTCAGATTTTTAAAAATCGCTTTGCAACGAGGTCTGCGAATTTGATAAGTAATAGTTGTTGTGATTGTGATCGCTCTTCAACAACTTATCGCAAAGGAGAATTGTCAAAGCACGCTCACGGTTGATTCGCGTCCTCTATTTTATTTTCGGAGGGCGCGGCCGACAGCCGATGCAAACGTGGCCTCTCGTCAATCGGATTTGCCAACCAGTCGTCTGCATATTTGATCCGCCGCAGTATGTCGTTGCACGAATGAAGCCCGCGTCTCAAGCTCGCTGGCAAACGCGCACCGCAACACGGTACGGAAATCAATCGCAGCCGCCCAGCAGGGCACAACGCAAATGTTTGTCGAGACGCACGTGGAACGTCAGCCGCTCGCCGCGCAGGTCGTACACTTAACCCAGGAGTGAAATTCGTGGTCGACGATATTTAGCCCGTTCTGCCGATGTGGTGGAGCGGGCTTTTTTTATGTGCACCGTCGGCGCTTACCATCAACCGAATCCTGCGGCATCAGCGGTGGATTTGTACAATTCGCCGCGATTGACGAAGCGCGTAAAGCCATCATGATGAAGCTATGGCCGAGCTCAAGACGATCGTGTTTACGGATATCGTCCGTTCGGTGGACCTTAAGAGCGAGATGCCCGGCCAGAGCGATACCGAGCGCGATATCGCCTTCATCGAGCAGATTCTCACTCCGCACCGGCAGCGGATCGAGCGGAACCTGGCGGCCCTCGGCGGACGAGTGGTTTCGACGGCCGGTGACGGCCATTTTCTCGTGTTTTCAGACACGGTTTCCGCCGCCCGTTGGGCGATCGGGCTCGAACGATCGCATCGGGATGAGCCAATTCGCACGCCCGCCGGCCGGCCCGTCGCGGTGCGGGTCAGCATGCACCTGGGCATTCCGCAAATCGACCCGAACGAGCCCAACAACTTCATCGGCAAGCCGGTCGATTACGCAGCTCGCCTGAGCGATTACGCCACCGGCGAACAAATCCTCGTCTCACGCAGCGTCGTGGCAGTGCTGGAAGACGCCGGGATGGATGATGTGCGATTTCACAACCACGGTCGACATGAGCTGAAGGGCATCGGTCGCGTGGAGGTTTACGAACTTCTTTACGATGGCAATCGACCGCGCTCGCCGCGCACCCGCCCCCGCGAGTCGTACGCCCGCCAATGGACGGTGCTGCCCGCCACCATGGGCCTCACCGATTTGCGCGATCCGCGGGAACACGGCCGTCCGCAGCAGCCGTCGTCGCACTCCCACCCAGGCACCGACGTCGTTCCAGCGCGGCTCGGCAACTACGAGCTCGAGCAGCGATTAGGAAGCGGCGGGATGGGCGACGTGTTCCGAGCGCGGCACGTGCAATTCAACCGCGTCCGCGCGGTCAAAGTGATCAAGCAACAATTCGTCGATGCCGGTCACAATGATATTATTCGCCGCTTTTATCATGAGATCAAAGCGGTCGGCGCCCTCGAGCACCCCAACATCGTCGTGGCGATCGATTCCTCGTCGCCAACCGATGACGTTCATTACCTGGTGATGGAGTATATCGAGGGCGTAGCCGCCGATGAGTTGGTCGCCGAGACAGGACCTTTGCCGATTGCAGACGCCTGCGAAATCGCTCGCCAGGCCGCGCGCGGTTTGGCGTACATTCATGAGCACGGCATGGTCCACCGCGATATCAAGCCTTCGAACTTGATGCTGACCTTGGCGCGCAGCGAAGCGAGCGCCGGTTTCTCCAGCGGTGCTCACAAATCGGGCGATAACGCGGCGGTCGTTAAAATTCTGGACCTCGGGCTCGCGCTGCTGGTGGGCGACGATCAGCAACGCCTCACGGTGTTCGACAACCGCGCCATGGGCACGGCGATGTACATGTCGCCCGAGCAGTGGAAGTCGTCGAGCGTCGATATTCGAGCCGATATTTACAGCC
>DATBAY010000039.1:0-12109 GCA_036271295.1 Lacipirellulaceae bacterium
GCCGCTATTCGGTAATAGCAGCGTCGAGATCTGGTAAGTCGACGTCGCCGGAATCCAGAGTCGAGCCCGACGATCAATTTCAGTCTCTGGAGGTCCGCCGGTCGGGGCTTGCATCATTTCCATGAACAGCAGGGTTTTGGAAGTCCCATCGGCAATTTGCTGCAGCTTGATGTGCTTGCCATATTCTTTCGTGCCAACCGTTACGGTACTTTCGAAGGGGCCCGGCTGCCCTGGCCGTTTGGTCTGGGTGGTGAAATCCCACACAGTCGGCGACGCCGGCCCGGTCCGATTTTGGTACCAATACCCGGTGCCCCAGTTGATGCCGTAGTTGCCTTTGTAATCGTGCGCGGTATCGCCGGTGCCGAGCTTGGTCACGGGATCGGGCTCCGTATAGCCTTGAGCGTAAGTCACTTGGACTGGAGTATCCGTTGGGCATTGCAACGTTGGTTCGGGCGAGGAAAACACCTTGGCCAGCTGCTTTCGCGGTTGCACGTTTTCGTCGTACAAATCCTTCAGACTCGATTCCTCGATGTAGGGCAGGATTTGGATGTAGAACGATATGCCGTCATTGCCCGTGGGGTTGACGACGCTGTCAGGCATGTCATCCGCCGACGGAAGTTTCTTTTGTGCCGATTCGTAATTGTGGACAGCAATCGCGAGCTGCCGGATCTTATTGCCGCACGATGATCGCCGTGATGCCTCGCGGGCGGCTTGGATCGCTGGCAGCAGGAGCGCGACAAGAATGCCAATGATGGCAATCACGACTAGCAATTCGACCAGCGTGAATGCGCGGGCCGGCACATAAGCGCGCGTCCCCGATCGTCGCTCTGCGAGGTAACTTGGCATTTATCCCTAAGTTCGTGGCACCCTGTGCCTTACAGCGGAGGAAGCTGCACCTTTGCCGCCCGGCGGAGTGCAACCCTCATTCCGAACTCGTCCAACCGTTTTGCTAACTACCCACTTGCTTAGTATTTGCCGACGCTGTCCTGGGGTTGCGCGAAAAACGCCAATTTAGGGATTTTTCTGAAAACTTCCGCAACTTGCAAACCGTTGCGGCAAATACCTTAATAGCAATTAGGATAGTCGGCTAATAAATATCACTGGATTGCGACTCACATTGCGTCAAGATTCCTCGGAAAGAAGTTCGGACGAAGATTCGCAGGAGCGGGGTCAATTGGCCGTCAATTGGGAGCGCGCCAGGACTGCCGTGTTCGCGCAGTTATTGGCGGGGATCGGTTCGTTTCATGACGCCGAGGACCTGATGCAGGAAGTGGCGATCAGCGTTGCGCAAAATTATGGGAACTACGATCCTTCTCGGCCGTTCATTGCTTGGGCACTCGGAATTACGCGAAATCACATGCTGATGTATTTTCGCCGATACCACCGCAATCGCGTGACGTTTAGTAATGAGCTGATGGCCAGCATGGAGCGGCACTTCGCAACGACTCCGGAAGCTTCGATGGACCCGCGCCGTGAGGCATTGCATGGTTGCATCAACCGATTGGATGCCCGGCGGCGGCGGTTGATTGAACTGCGCTACTCGAGCGGTCTCAGCATCGAAAAAATTGCCGAAGCAATTGGCAAATCGGTCGCGGCCACCAAGGGAAGTTTGCACCGCGTTCGCAGATTTCTGGAACAGTGTGTCAGCAGGTCGATTGAAAGCGTTTGATGAATTTACCGCAGAACATCGCCGAACTCTTGGATGACTATGTGGATGGCGCGATCGACGCGCCGCGGCATCAGGTGTTGTGTGATTGGATCGGCGAATCTGAGGCTAACTGCCGTTCGGTAGCGGATTGGTTTTTGGCTGAAGCGCGGCTGCATGAGGCGTCGCGGCTGGCGGATATGCGTGAAGTGTTTGAGGGGTCGCCTTTGAGCTCGATGCGATCGGCAGCCCGGGAAGCAGTCACGGAGTCGAAACCGCACAAACGTCGCTCGTATGCCGCTGCATACGCAGTCGCGGCGGCGGTCACATTGTTTGTTGTCGGTTCGGCGCTGTGGATCGCGAATAAAACGACTGCCCATAATCGCCAACTTAAAAACGTGGTTTCACGGCGGCCCGCCGTTAAAGAATTGGCCCCTGCGATCGTCGGCCGCCTTTCCGACTGTGTCTGGGTCGCTGGGGCGAAACAGTTCCGCGTCGGTGAAGATATTGCAGTGGGGTCGACGATCGACATCGCTTCGGGGCTCGCACAGCTGGTGTTCGAGAGCGGAGCTGAGGTGGTCGTTAAAGGCCCCTCGCGCGTCGAGGTCGATAGCTCGATGCTCTGCCGGTTGCAAGCGGGCAGCGTTTCTGCCGAAGTGCCCCACCGCGCTGCGGGGTTTACGATTCGTGGTCCGGCTTCCGAAGTGATCGATTTGGGCACCCGGTTTGGCTATTCGGTGGGCGATGACGGCAAATCGGAAGTTCACGTTTTCCAAGGCGAGGTTATTTCGCGGGAACTGGACGATTCGGGCAGCGTGGTAGGGAAAGAAATTCGGCTTAAAGAGAAGCAGGCCGTTTTGTTTCCGGGAGCAAAGCAGCAGGCCCGGCGGCTCGCAGCGAACGAGGCGAAGTTTGCGTTGGAAGTGAAACCGCTGTGGCTGAATGATACTATTGAGCCGTTGACGGTGGATCGGAAATTGGCGCTGTGGCTTCGCTCGGCGCACGGGGTGCTGCGAGATAAGGACAACCGCGTTGTCGCCTGGCAAGATCTGGCGGTTGGTCCGAATCGGATTGCGGATGATGTGTTTCAGCCAAACCCGAAATATCGACCGCAGTACGTGGAAGACGGCCTGAATGGGCATCCTGGGATTCGGTTCGACGGCATGCAGACGTACATGACGAGCATTCCTATCACCACGACCAACGAACAAACCATCGTTGCCGTTTTCCAGTATGCCGAGCCGTCAGAATCTCCGCACATCGGTGGCCAGATCATCAATTACAACGGTCCGCCGAGTCGGTTTTTGCCGAATGTGAATGGCCCGGGCGTGTTGCAGCTGGGGGAAAAGATTGACACTTGGAACGGGCCGCCGCTATCGATTAGTGCGAAAGCGTTCGTGGGACGCGATTCGCAGCGCGATGACGTGAGCGCAGGTGTCGTAACTTCGGGGCCGCTCGGTTCTTCGCGGGCTAGGATCGTCGCTTACGTTTATGACAATAGCGCGGATAAAGCCGCTCTCTATGTTGACGGAGCGCGTGCCGCCGAGTCGTCTGCGCCGACGAGGGTCGCGATTACATCACGTAAAGTCATCGGCAAGCACGGCATTTTCGACCAATGGTATTTTCATGGCGACCTGGCGGAAGTTCTTATTTTCAACACCGCGCTCCGCCCGGCCGAACTCGAGGCGCTCACGCGTCAGCTTAGCGAGTATTATGGTTTATCTTTGGCGACGAAGCGGAGCTCGTAGTCCTACCTGCGGGTGCGGTCCCTCGATTGAGTTCTTCAAACGCTTCTCGTAAAATGCATTGAAGAGCGGCGCGGCAGAACGTCGTTTCCGTGCCGGCCTTCGGCTTCGCCGCTCTTATCGCTTTGCATTGGGTGCGTCAGGCATTCTAGCCTGGCGATCTTGCGCGCTCGGGTGGCCGCCGTGGGTGTCAGGCTCAAGAGCCTGAGCTTCATATGACCGATCAATGGTTCTTTGAGATTGGCGACGGTCAAACTTATGGGCCGTTCACGATGGAGAAGCTCCGTAAGTGGGCGGCGTCGGGGAATTTGATGCCGACACATCGCGTGCGGCGGGCAGATTCGCAGGAGTGGACGATCGCGGCGTATGTGCCGGGACTCGAACTGACCACCGCGGATACAACCGTAGCGCCGGCAGCCGATGAGGATGAGGACGAGGTCCGGAGCAAGCTGGGCGGGCTTGTTGCGGCGCTGAGCCGGAAGAAGGGAAAGATTTCTGAGGCGCAGGACACGGATGTCGTCGCGTTGTGTGACGAACTGATGGAGATCGCGTTCGAGCGGAACGCGTCGGATATCCATATCGACCCGGAGGAGAACATCACGCTCGTGCAACTGCGCGTGGATGGTGTTTTGGAGACGCTGCGGAAGCTGCCGAAAACGATTCATAACGCGATTATCAGTCGGTACAAAGTGCTGGCGCGGATGGATATCGCGGAGCGGCGGATGGCTCAGGATGGACGGTTCTTTCAGTGCTTAGGTCCGCAGCAGCGGCGGATTCATATTCGGGCGGCGACGTTGCCAACGACGCATGGCGAGCGGTTAACAATGCGCTTGCTCGCGGTGCAGACCGAGCAATTGACCTTAAACAAGCTCGGCATGAGCGAGATGGCGACGCGGACGTTCGCTCAGTATACGGCTCAGAAGCAGGGGATGATTTTGCTCTCTGGGCCGACAGGCGCGGGGAAGTCGACCACGCTGTACGCGGCATTGCGGCACCGGATGGCGAATCACCCCGGGCGATTCATTACTGTTGAGGATCCGGTTGAATATGACATCGTAGGCGTCGCGCAGATTGAAGTCGACACGGCCGATAAAGTGCGGTTCGACACGGTGCTGCGAAATATCTTGCGCAGCGATCCGGATGTGATCATGATCGGCGAAATTCGCGATTCGGATTCCGCGGACGTGGCGATCAAAGCGGCGCTCACGGGACATTTGGTGTTCAGTTCGATTCACACGAATTCGGCGGCAGGTGTCATCACGCGGCTGATCGATATGGGGCTGGAGCCGTTTCAAGTGGCGGCGACGGTGCGGTTGTGCATCGCGCAGCGATTGGCGCGGAAGCTATGCCAGGATTGCAAAAAGTCGCGGCGGTTGACGGCGGCCGAGGCGGCCGCGGTGGGGCGACCGGACGCGGCGAACTCAACCGTGTACGAGCCGAAGGGGTGCCCGAAGTGCAATGGTCGAGGTTACAAGGGGCGCGTGGGTTTGTTCGAGCTGCTGCCAATCGATGAAGACCTGGCGCGAAAGATCGTGGAGTCGGGAAATGAGGGAGATATCACGCGGCTGGCGCGGGAGAAGAAGATTCCCGGTTTGCGCGACGACGCGGCGGCGAAGTTGCTCGGCGGGATGACAAGCTTTGATGAGATAATAGCCGTTTCCGCTTGGTAAAAGAGATTAAACCACGGAGGATACGGAGAAAGCAAAAGAGCAGATTCTTATTCTCCGTCCTGCCGTGCCCCCCGTGGTTATCTAAAATGATTTTAAATTGAGATGGCCAAGCTAGCCGCCTCATCTTCAGTCGGCGCGACCTATCGGTGGAAGAGGAAGAATAGGAAGCCGATTACGAAGGGCACCGTTAGGCCCAAGCCGAGGATGACGCCGGGGGATTGATTAATTAATCGTTCTTCGCGGCGGCGGCGGCTTTGTGAGTCGCGGAATTGTTTCGCCGTGTTCTTCCAGCGTTCGACATTGTCGTCGAACATGTCGCAAGCGCGGGCGAGTTCGGCGGCGCCGACATCGGCTTGCGTTTCGATCTGGCGGGCGGCCGTCAGGATCTTGCGAGCCTGCGACATCTTGAAGCGGCGGATCGCGATTTCTTTTGCCGCGCCCACGTCAGCCAGTGTGATGCCGTGCTCGGGGTTGAACTTGAAGCCGGGTTCGACGTCGCGCCGCCACTGGAGGAGTTCCATCTGCACTTCGCCGTCGATGCCAGGAATGCCGTAAAGGCGGAGTTGTTCGACGTCGTTGGCGGATTCGACGCCGAACGATTCGAGCATCGTGACTTGCGACGCCGTGAGATTGGGGATTTTGCTGAGGGAGTCGCGAATCGCGTATCCGCGGAGGTAATCGGACTTCTGCATTTCGCGCTGGTTAACGATGGCGTCTTGCAGGCTGGCTTCGGCGTGGCGGTAGGTGTGAATTTCGTTTTTTAGGTTGTCGCTCGAGGCGTCGAAAGCGGCTTCGCGATTGGTGTGCTGTTTCTTGATGGCGTCGGCGAGGTTTTCGAGTTGCTGAATACTTTTGTGAAGCCAAGCGGCGAATTCGTCGCGCGCTTTGCGGCGCTCGAATGCTTGCTTGCCGAAAATGAGTGGAATTGCGAGCAGAAGCGAGAGAGCCCAGTTGGTAATGAACGTGAAGAGGCCGACTTGGCCGCCGATGAAGATGCTCGCGAAGCAGACTGCCCACGTGGCAATCATCAGCGCGGAAACCCATTCACTCCAGGCACGGCGGCCGGTGGCTTTGGTGGATTTGACCTTCGGCATCTCAGGGATGTCGAGCCGCGCGGAGGGGAGTTCCGTGAAGCGGAAGTCTTTGAGTTCCAGGATTTGATCGTCGAGCGCAGCAAGGCGATCGGCTGTGACGCCTGTCGCGCCGCCAGCGGGCACGAAGAACGCAGGGCCGCCGGTGTCTTCGATGCGGCACCAGGGGCAATCCGCAAGCTGCGCGGGATAAACGTGGATGGGATCGAAGCGGCACGCCTTGCGGAACCGCATCAATCCTTCGAGCTCCTGCACCCATTGGAGCGGCGTGGGACGCGCGTTGTCGTTGCCGTTACTGCGGAAGGCTGCTTCGAAAAGCGCACCGATGTTCGGCGGGAGGTCTTCGATCAGAATCGACGCGGGCGGCGGGTCGACGAGCGTTTCGCTGCGGTTTTTCGAGAACGCGAAGCGGCGTTCGGCGATCGCTTTCTCGATCGAGAGATCACCGGGGCCGCGGTATCGCCCGGCGAACGGATGTCGGCCCACGAACAGCAGGTGAAAGATCAGGATCGCGAGACCGAAGCGATCGTGATTTGGTGTGCGGAGAACGTCGCGCAGCTTTTGCGACTGCAGCTCGGGCGGCGTGAAATGCGGTGTGCCGACGGGGCATGCGAAAGTGCGGCCGTTTGAGGCGATTTGGAACGAGTCGCAGTCGATCATGCGGACGCACATTCGCTTATCGACGAGCAAGTTGCCTTGGTTGACGTCTCCCACCACGATGTTTGCGGCATGGAGCGTTTGGAACGCTGCGGCAGCGTTGCGCGCGGCCAGCACCATGTGGTGCCAACCGACTTCCGGGAATTGGCGGCGGCGGTTCGTCGTGCCGTAGAGCTCGTGAAGCTGCTTGGCGTCGTCCATCCGAATCATGAGAATGCCGCAAGGCTTGCGGCTGGTCGGATCGTACAGAATCGACCGCGGCCAGGCGGCGATCGTCTCGAGCGGGCTCGACCAAACGGAGACCATCGCCTGCAACTTGGCAATCTGAGTGTCATCAAGCGGGCGCTTGTGGTAGACCTTGGCCACCAGCGACGGATCGCCTTGCACTTCATAGACAGCGCCCTCGCCTCCTCTTCCGATCAGGTTGCCGATTGGCACTGATCGACAGATGGAGTCAAGCAGCGCCGTCGGCGCACCGGGTTGCGAGGATGAGAGTCTTGTCATCATCTGTACGATGGTGGATCGAGTCGGAGCCAAGGAAACTACGTAAGCCTTCGTTTAGTCCGCCCACGTCACTTGTATTTTGCAGCGCGCGGAACAGGGGATCGAAAAACGGGATGTGCGGAATTTGCGTATCAAAACGCAGGGCGAGCCGTTCGAGGCCATCTGTGAGCAACGCTATTTTGGTGTAGTGATTTGCTGTCGTGGTGATGAATTCGATTTGTTTGTGGTACTGATCGCCGGTTAGGAAATTCGTCGAATTGGCGTACTCGCCTTCCTGCGGCCAAAAGACAATCCCGTACAGCACATCGTTGCCGAGAATAATCGCGCCATCGCCGATTTGGAAGAAGACCGAGCGTTCGGGTGAAAGGATCGCGGTGAGCAGCGTCGTGGCAAATTCCCGGGTGGTGCAGCCACGGTCCTCGGCCTGGATCGCGATGCGTTTGCGAATTTCGTCGCACCAGATGAGTGCGTCTTCCATCTGCATGTCAGCGAGGTTATTGGATTCCAAGAACTTCGTCGCGTGCTCGAGAACAGTTTGGCAAGCGATTGATGAGCCGATCTCACTGTGCTTGGCGCTGCCAGCGCCATCGGCGACGCAAGCGATGAGCGTGCGGTGTTCGCCCGCGCCGAAAAGTTGAACGGCGTGGGTGTCCTGGCACGGGATATTCCCGTCCAGGTGACTCGGGCCTTGCAAGCTTTGGGCAATGTGTCGCCACACGGGTCGGCACCTTACGGCTATACGGCAGCCCAGCCTGTTGGCCCGGTGGTTGGATCTTCGAGCGGCACTTCATCGCCGGGCGAGGAACGCGACACCGCTTGTTGAGAATTTGAGAGCCAGCTGAAGAGCTCGCGGAATTTCATGCCCTGCAGCCAGAGCGGCTTACGGACGCAAATCTCGTCGAGCACTTTCATGTCGGCGCCCTCGACGCCAACGGCGAAGAAGCAGAATGACTTGTTCTTTTCGCCCGTATGGACGCGGGAGACGATCGGCTTCCAATGGTCGTTCGGTTCGCCGTCGGTAATAAGGAATGCCCACGGCCGATAGTATGCGATGCCGTGCTCACGATAGCTGGCCTTGCGCTCCTCAATCATATCAAGCGCGGTGCTGATCGCTTCACCCATCGGCGTGCCGCCGATAGCCTGCAGGGCAGGGGGCTCGAAACTAGTCGCGGTGGTGAACTCGACCATCCGCGTGACGCGGCCACCGAACGTCACGATCGCGACTTCAACGCGCTTCGAGGCGAGCGGGTCGGCGAGCAGCTCTTGCTTGTACGACTGCAGGCCCTTGTTGAGCTCGTCGATGCGCGGACCTTGCATGGATGTGGACGTGTCCACGATCAGCACGCAGGGGACGCGCGGCTCCGGGTTCTCGGCAAATTCGACTGCCGCAAAGGCGTTATCTGCGGAAAGCTGTTCCATGATCTGCTGACGGTGAGGTGTATGAAAAGAGGCGCGCCTGAGTCGCAACCGCACGTTCGAGAAGCCAAGTTCCGTTGTACCAGCCGGGGGGTGCAATTGCAATTCTCGACCCATTGTCGGCCATCCGTTCCATGATTGCGAACGCAGTCTTTTCGCGACACAATTAAACTGCCCAGGCGGATTAATTTAAGGCTGCCCATGGCCCGTATTACTTCCTCGCCGTCACGGATGAATTGTATGCATGATCGTGTGACAAAGTCGTTTCGATTCTGCCAGTGCTCACTGGCACTGCTATTGGGGCTTTCGCTGCTCGCGGTGAATTCTTGGGCCGAAGGCGAAAATGCCAGCGGAGAACTTAAGACGCCGGAGGAGGCCGCGGAGTTCCCGGCGGAACTGGTGCATTGGCAGCCAATTTCTGCGAATCCGGTTTTCACGGCTCAAGGACCGGGGCATTGGGATGAGAGGATTCGCGAACGGGGTTGGATTTTGCGAGACGGGGACGAATTTCGGCTGTGGTTTTCGGGCTACGACGGCAAGCGCGAGGATCGAAAGTTTCTGGGATACGCGACCTCGCACGACGGGGTGCACTGGACCGAATGGCCATCGAACCCGCTCGTTCATGACCACTGGGTCGAGGACGTGAACATCACGAAGCAGGGCGACTTGTACTACTTGTTTGCGGAAGGGGAGCACGACAATCACTCGGAACTGCTGACGAGCAAGGACGGCATCAAGTGGGACTGGCATGGCGAGATCGAGGTGCAGGCCGCAGACGGGAAGAGCCCGGCGAAGAAGCCGTGCGGCACGCCGACGGCGTGGTTCGAGAACGGCACCTGGTATTTGTTTTATGAATGGCTCGACCGCGGCGACTGGTTAGCGAAATCAACCGATCCGCTCACAGGCGTGTGGACGAACGTGCAGGATGAACCGGTCCTTAGCCCGGGGCCGAGCGCATATGACAAGGACCTGATCGCGATCGACCAGGTGCTGAAGTACCAGGGCGCGTACTACGCGATCTACCATGGCAGCGGGAGCGGCACGGCGATGCCGCGGACTTGGAACACCGACATCGCGAAATCGAGTGACCTCATCCACTGGACGAAGTACGCGAAGAATCCGCTTGTGGCGGACAACAAGTCGAGCGGCGAGCTCGTGCCGGTGGGTAATGGTTTTCGGCTGTATACGATGCACGATCGGGTGGATGTATTCGAGCCCGGCGGAAAATAGCTTTGCGGGAGTTGAAACGGCGAACTTTCTGCTAGCAATCGGAGCCCGCTGCTTTATGCAAATAGTGGCGACGAGCGAAAAAAATGTCGCTGTCGTACCGCGCGTGACAAAAGTGTTACGATCCCGGCCCTCTAGAGTTATTGCGCAGGTGGCGCTGCATGTCAGGTATCTCGCACTTTGAGTGCTACGAGCCGAGAGCGACGTTGAATGAATTCAGTTGAGGTGTGTGATGCGATTGACCCGTTTTGCGATTCTCCTTGAGGTTCTCGCTCTAGTGGCAAATGGCCCGCCGGCTTGCGGAGCCTCATATGTCGCCAGCTTTCTTCCGAATCCCTCTAGCTATCTTCTAACGGATGCCCGAGGCAATTCCAACGTGAGCCAGGTTGGTAGAGGCTATGGAGGACCACTGGCCGATCATGGTCATGCGTTGCTATGGAGTGACGCTCCATCTGGCGTCATCGATCTCAATCCCGTCGGGTTTTCAGATAGTTGGGCCGATACTGCGACGGAAACCCAGCAAGCCGGATGGGGCAGCGGCACGGCGACCGGGATGTATGACCACGCGTTGTTGTGGAACGGATCGGCTGCGGGTGTGCAAGATTTGAATCCGGCCGGCTTCCAATCGAGCAGCGTGAGGCGGATGTCCGCGACAAGTCAGGTGGGCTTTGCATTTGCTCCAGGAGCGAATCAGCAGGCAATGTTATGGTATGGAACGGCCGCCAGCGCCGTGAATCTGCAGCCCGCGTTCGCAATTTGGTCGCGTACCGACGGCGTAGACGAGAATAGTCAAGTAGGGACCGCCGTGAGAAGCAGCTTCGAAACGGAGCACGCAACATTGTGGCACGGAAGTGCCGCGAGCGCTATCGATTTGCATCCGGCTGGCTTCTATGACAGTGGCGCGAACGGCGTGGATGCCGAATACCAAGTGGGCAGTGGCCGGCTTTCAAGTAATCACAATGCAACGCACGCTCTGCTGTGGCATGGCACGGCTGCGAGCGCGATTGATTTAGCACCCGCGGGATATCTGTTCAGCGTTGCGGAAGCGATCAAAGGAAACACGCAGGTGGGATTCGGAAACGTCGGTTTTCAAGGCAATACCGATCACGCGCTCGTATGGTATGGGACTGCAGCCAGCGTAGTCGATCTGAATCAGTACCTGTCTCCACTGGGTACATTTGTAGGGGCGGAAGCTTTCGACGTGAACGAAAATGGCGACATTATTGGAACCGCGTTCAGCTCGTCTGGAATCCAGTATGCCGTGAAATGGACTTATGTTCCCGAGCCGAGTGCGGCGGCAACTCTGGGGTTGGCCGCGATCATCGGCATCTGTCGTCGTAAACGCAAAGCTTAAATTGCGCGTGCCCTGAATTCGGGCGAATCGCGACAAAACGGCATCGGACTTGCATCGACGTCGATTCGATTATGTCCGCGCGCCATTTAAAAATGCCGCTGTTGCCGATGGAGGCCTTGACCGTTGATGAAATCCCGGTCGGGTGCGAATGGCAGTACGAGCCGAAGTGGGACGGGTTTCGGTGCATTGCCTTTCGGCGGGGCAGTAAAATCGCGCTGCAGTCGAAAGCGGGCAAGCCGCTGACGCGGTATTTTCCCGAAGTTGCCGCTGAACTCCTAAAGCTGAGCACGCAAAACTTTGTGCTCGACGGCGAAATAGCGATCGCGGTTGGAAAGCATCTGTCGTTCAACGATTTGTTGATGCGAATTCACCCGGCCGCAAGTCGAATTCGAAAGCTATCCGAGGTGACGCCCGCCACCTATATCGTGTTCGATTTGCTCGAAGATGAATCGGGGCCGCTTGTCAAAGAGACACTGGCGGAGCGTCGGCCGCGGTTGGAAGCGTTCGCCAAGGCGGAATTCAAACGTGCGGAGCGGATCGAACTCTCGCCGGCAACGCGGGACATGAAAGTGGCTCGGAGGTGGTTTAAATCGGCGGGCAAGGCGCTCGATGGCATCATTGCGAAACGAGCGGATCTCGAATACCGCTCGAACGACCGGACCGGCATGCAGAAAATCAAAAAACGACGCACGGTCGAGTGCGTGGTGGGCGGTTTTCGCTACGGCACGAACATAAAACTAGTGGGATCGCTCCTGCTCGGGTTATATGATGAAAAAGGGAAGCTGAATCATGTTGGTTTT
>DATBAY010000040.1:0-2446 GCA_036271295.1 Lacipirellulaceae bacterium
CGCTGCCGGGCCGCGACGGCGTTCCAAAGCGCATCGCTATTGCTCGTATGCACCACATACACATGAGCCCCGCTCATCTCGGCGAACGTCATCAAGTGGTGCACACCTTCGGCTTCCACGCGGACCGGCCGCGAGGGCTCATGCCACTCCGGCCCGGTCTTCCCTTCGCTGATAAGTTTTTTCTGCAGCTCGCTCACCAGCTCGGCGTTCTCGCAGTGAGCCGTGACGATCACGCCCAATTCCTTTGCAAGACGGAGTATCTGGTAGAGCTCGTTGTCATCGATTCCAAACGCCCCCTTATACGCCAAAAAAATCTTGAACGACGCGATGCCGCGCTTCACGATCTGCCGCAGCTGTTCCTCGGTCGACGCGTCGAACCGCGACACCCCCATGTGGAACGTGAAGTCGCACGCCGAAATGCCCTCGGCCTTCGAGAGCCACAGGTTAAAGCCATCCATCGGCTCTTCAGCCCGGCTCGGGCAACACATTTCAATGAGAGTCGTTGTGCCGCCGACTAGCGCCGCCCGACTGCCGGAGTCATAGTCATCTTTCGAAAACGTTCCCATAAACGGCAGATAGATATGCACGTGCGGATCGATGAACCCGGGAAATACAAGCTTCCCGCTGGCGTCGATCACCTCGGTATCATTCGGCGCGGCCAAGTTCCGGCCAATCGCCGTAATCGTTTCCCCTTCGCACAAAATATCAGCCACATATTGGTCCGTGGCGGTCGTAATCTGACCGTTCTTAACTAGCAGCGACATGCACTCACCCTCGCGAAGTGTCGTTAGGCGCCTAAGAAAAATGTCATTCTGTTATACCTGCTCTGCCCCACGATCGCACCACATCTTCGCCCCCAATAGCCGGCGAGCCACGCTCGCCGGTCGGCCACGCGGCACCGCATTTCCTTGCCGCCTCCCACCCGCCGCAGTAGCATTCAAATGCGATTCGGCAAGTGCCGCAACAAACTTCAAACGAACTAATATGCCCCGCGCACGCCCACACGAGTCCGACTTACTTGTCGATACTCACGTTCACACACACTATTCCGATGCGATCGCCAGCGTGCCGCGCATCGAGCGCTTTTGCTGTAACCATGGGATTGGAATCGCCGTCACCGATCATAACGAAATTCGCGGTTCGACCAGCGTCTTTGAGCGAGACCGCGTTCCCGTCATCCCCGCCATCGAAGTCGGCACCGAAGAAGGCCTCGATCTCCTCGTTTACTTTCCCGACGCGGAGCTGCTCGAAGATTTCTTCCGCACCGCCATCGAGCCGAATCTGCGCAGCCGGTTCATGGTTCGTTCTTGGATTCGGGCGACCGATTGTTTGCGTACCGCGCACGAGATGGGCGCCTACGTTTCGCTCGCCCACCCGTTCGCGATCGGCCGCAAGTCGCTCGACTACCAACACGGCCGCCATGGCCAACCGTTCGTCCAAACGGTCATGGATAGCGTCGACGCGATCGAACTCCACAACGGCGGCGTTCACCGGACGGCAAACCTCAAGGCCGGGAAATATGCCGAAACGGCCGGCAAGCGGCTCACGGTCGGCAGCGATTCCCACCGCGTGGGCACCATCGGTTCCTGCGGCATCTACCTGCGCGGAGACAGCCACTCTCCGGCCGACTTGTTCGCGTCTCTCCGCGGCTCAGGAAACCTGCAGTTCAAGGTCAAGCATAATGCGTCGGCCGCCTCACTGCCGCTGCTCGGTATTATCGCGCTTAAGCACACGCAACACTTTATGCGGCCCAACCGTCGCCGAGATTAATGTTTGCAAATGATACGAAGGGGGGTGCCCGGGGCAACGCCCGGATTCTCCCGCTGGGCCGTCGCCCCAGGCACCCACTCGGAATGCTTTCCAATCCGCAAGATACCGGCTGCCTTTGCCAACCACCGTTCCCCCTCGTTAAGATAAAGGTCCGCCGTCATCCACCTCGCTCCGTTTCTCGGGAACCGATCATGCCCTCCACGCCGTGTCAGCGCGTCTCGCTTATCTTCGCCAGTTTGCTTTTTGCCACCATCCCTTTCGCTGGCAAAGCTGCCGATCTCACCTCGGCGCAAAAAGCTGAGTGTAAAAAGCTTGGGCTCGATCAGAAGCAAATCACCGAGCTCATCGACAAGCCGCTCTACAAGTGCAACGAATCGGAAGTCGACACCTACCTGAAGTTTTTGAGCGCTACCGAGCCCGACCTCCGGAAACGCATCGTCACGATTGCTCGCAAAAACATCAATCAGCCTTACGAGCTTTATTTGTTGGGCGAAATGCCGTTCGAGCCGTACGACCCGCAGCCCATCTATTGCCTCGGCAAAAGCGATTGCCTCGTGTTCACCGAACACACGTACGCCATGGCCCTCTCGCACAATTGGCCCAGCTTCATGATGATGCTGCAGCGCATTCGCTACCGCAACGGCCACATCGGCGTGGCCACCCGCAATCACTACAC
>DATBAY010000041.1:0-8897 GCA_036271295.1 Lacipirellulaceae bacterium
CGCCGCGTGAGCCGCTTGAAAGTACTCGCGAACCCGGTCATGTGTAATGGTGTTGCCGTGCACGACGCGCGACTGCCAACTCGATTGGGCGACCGATTCGCAAGCCGCGTATAGGTCCCAGCGCGGATCACCGTCGCCTTCCGCAGCAGCCGCCGGGCGGTGACGAACATACTCGGCTCGGCCCGTTTCGAAGTATTTACGCGCTAAGTGCCGATACTGCCGCCGCAGCGAATTCGACTTGTTAGCTAAGTACGCGTCGAACGATGCCGGTAAATCGATCAGCGAGGTCACCTGATACTCTTGCTTTTTACTAAGCATATTCGCGACGCGCATCGAGCGTGCGGTCTTGCCGCCTTGCACGCCCTCGTCGGCCACCCAGCGAAGTTCCATCATGTCCCAATCGCGGGGCGTGCGACGCAGGTGCTGCATCGTGGCCAACATCGTCGCCGCAGGATTCGGACCGATCGGACCGTACCATGTGCTCCAGTTATCGAGCGGATAAGTCAGCACGCGAACGCTGCCCACACGATACGCCTCGCGCCGCACACAAAGCGGCACGATCCCCAGCGGCTCCTTGCCGCCGTACACCACCAGCACACGCATTTGCTGGTCGTGGCCAAAGTGACGCCAATAGGTGTCGAACCAATCAAACGTTTGCAGGAACGACGCATGCGGCGTCGCCGCGAAAAGCGAATTCCACACGAGGCGGTAATGGGCCAGCGTTTCGATGTCGTTGACTTCGACAACTTCGATCATGGAAGTTGCATTCCTGGAGGACCGGAAGAGATAAGCGGAACCCGGATTCGCAACCGCCGTACCGCGCTCGTGCCGCCCAGGTTTTTCCCACTAATTCCCGTTGCGAGAGAGCACCCTCGTCGTGCAAACGCCACATTTTGACGATTATGCGGGCATCGCGCGCTGCCGAAACACATCAGAAAAAGGATCGCGCCTCACAACACTGCTAAACTGAATTTCGTGACTAAACCCAATCACCAATTACTCGTCGAACATATCCACGCCGCCGCGCGGCCCCTGGTTCTCTCGATCACCGGCGGCGGCAGTGGCGCGATTGCGGCGCTGTTGGAGGTGCCCGGCGGCTCGGCCACGCTGCTCGAAGCGGTGGTGCCCTATTCGGCGACCGCTTTGCGAGATTGGCTCGGCGGACCAGTGGATCACTACTGCAGCGAGCGCACGGCGCGGGCCCTGGCGATGGCTGCCTTCGAACGCGCTCGATTCCTCGCCGATGGGCGGGCCGATAACTTGCTTGGAATCGGGGCCACCGCCAGCCTCGCTTCAAACCGCCCCAAGCTCGGACCGCATCGGATCCATGTCGCATGGCAATCGGCCGACACGACGTCCGTTGCTTCCTGCGAACTCGCGAAGGGAGCACGCACGCGAATTGAAGAAGAGCGCCTGGCATCGGATCTGATCCTCGATGCGATCGCCGAAGCCTGCGGGCTCGCCGAGCGGGTCACCACACTCGCGCCGAGTGAAACAGTTGCGCAGCGCACCCGAGTTGCACCCCAGGAGTGGACGGAACTCGTGCTCGGCGAACGCACACACCTCCTTCTGCCGAATTCGGTGCAAGGTGAATCAACACAGCTGCTGTTCCCCGGGGCGTTTAATCCGTTGCACACGGCTCACCGCCGGATGGCGAAATTCGCTGCCGAGCGTCTGGGTCGGCCGGTGACGTTCGAACTTTCGGTGGCCAACGTCGATAAGCCTCCTCTCGACTACCTTGAGATCGCCGACCGAGTTGCCCAGTTCGTTGAGGAACGCGTACTACTGACTCGCGCCCCGCGATTCATTGATAAATCACGACTCGCACCCGGCTGCACGTTCGTCGTCGGCTCGGATACGATCATCCGCATTGCCGACGCGAAATACTACGCGGGCGGCATCGAGCAGCGCGATGCCGCCATCGCCGCGCTCGCAGCCACCGGCTGCCGCTTCCTGGTTTTTGGCCGTGTGGTCGACTCGTCATTTTGCTCGCTGGCAAGTGCGAACATTCCGCTTCAACTCCGCAAATTGTGCGATGAAGTCGCCGAAACGGAATTTCGCGAAGACATTTCTTCCACTGAATTGCGAAGCAGATAGTTCTCCCGCCAATTGCCGCCGATTCTAGCCACCTCTATACTTTGGGTCTACTTCGAGCCTCGGAACATCTCGGTTAACGATCTCGTACATGCCGGCCGCGAAAACACTCACCGCCCACACCGACGCTCAAAAGCCGTTTTACGTGGGGCTCGACGTCGGCGGTACGAACATCAAGATCGGCATTGTCGATGACGCCGGCCAAACGCTGGCGTACCAGTCGATTCGCACCGAGCAAGACAAAGGCGCCGAAGACGCCTGCGAGCGCATGGGCGCCGTCGTCAAAAAGCTGCTTGCCGAGCACGATATCAATTCGCAGGACGTCGCCCGCGCCGGTATCGCCACGCCGGGACCGATGGATATTGCCAAAGGAATGATTTTTCGACCAGGCAACTTGCCCGGTTGGTGGGACTTCCCGATTCGCGATCGCGTAAGTCATCATCTCGGCTTGCCGGTTTCGTTTGCGAACGATGCGAACGCGGCGGCGTACGGTGAATTCTGGTCGGGCGCTGGCAAGCAATTTCATAGCCTGGTGCTGCTCACGCTCGGCACCGGCATCGGCGGCGGCATCATCATTGGCGATACGCTGGTCGAAGGCGAACACAGTTGCGGCAGCGAATGCGGGCATATCCTCATCAACCCGGCCGACGACGCCCCGATGGATTCGCTCGGCAAACGCGGCTCACTCGAAAGCTACTGCAACGCCACGGCCGTCGTCGATCGAGCGCTCGCGGCACTCGGTAGCGTGAGCGTGACTTCGCTCGCCAAGCGACGTGCGGCGAACGAAGAAATTACGCCCCAATTAATCGCCCAAGAAGCAGAGAAGGGCGACGAACTCGCACGCCGCGTCATCATGGAAACGGCCCATTGGCTCGCGATCGGGATCGTGACGTTCATTCACACGATCGATCCCGATGCCGTGGTGCTCGGCGGTGCAATGACCTTCGGCGGCTACGACACGGCGATCGGCCGCGCATTCTTACAGCGGATTCGCGATGAAGTCCGCCCCCGTATTTTGGAGCCTTTGCGAGACACAGTGCGAATCGAATTCGCATCGCTCGGCGGCGATGCCGGTTACATTGGTGCGGCCGGCTTGGCACGCCTCGAACATCAAAAACGTCGCTAGCGGCTGGGCACGAACGCACATGGAACTCGATGACAAGCTCTGCCTGTGCTTTCACGTTACCAAACGCAAGGTGGTTAACTACCTGCGCGTCGAGCGGCCACAGCGCGAGAGCCAACTGGCCGATTGCCACGGGGCCGGCACCGGGTGTGGTTGGTGCAGGCCGTTTCTCAAGAAGCTTTTTGAGACGGCGCGGGCCAACGAACCCGAGGCTGACCTGCCCTCGGCCGACGAATACTCACAAGGTCGCACCGGATACGTGCGGGCCGGTAAAGGCGCGCCGCCCGCAGGCGCTACGCCGATCGACGCCGAATCGTAGCTGATCTCGCAAGAGTTCAGTTGTGTTCGGGCGACCGAATTCGGCTACGATTCCTGCGAGTTTACTTGTCGTCTGGCACTACGACCGGTGCTGGCTCTGCGTCGGGCGCACCTGGCGCACCATCTTCGATCGTGACCGATGCCGGCACAACGCCATTCGTGTCATCAGATGCATCGCCAATCGGCTTTGCTTCGTTCGACGCGTGGCGATTGATGCGACGATCCGCGGTGCCTCCGGCCGGGCCCAGCAATTTACCCAGCAGCTCACCAAGCCGTTCGCCGCGGGCCGATGTGGAAACGACTTTGCCGTCCTTATCAATGAGCATCACCCGCGGAATCGCGGCAATGCCGTAGCGGCGAGCAATCGGGTTGTCCCACCCCATCGCGCCTTGCTTCGAGCTGAAGATCGTGGGGAACTTGAAGCCCGTTTGCGTCCGATATTGTTCGGCCAGCGAGGGATCCGTGTCGAGATTCACGCCAACGACTTCAAATCCTTTGTCGTGATACGCGCGGTAGTTGTTGAGCACGTTCGGAACTTCCGCCCGGCATGGTCCGCACCAGCTGGCGAAGAAATCGACGAGCACAACTTTGCCGCGATATGAGTTCCAATCTAACTGGTTGCCCTCGAGCGTCGTGCCGGCAAGGTCTAGCTGATTACCCGGCAGGTCCAAGCGTCGCATGATGCCTTCGAATTCGGCCGCCATGCGTCGCACTTCCGGATCCTTCGCGCGCTGCGCCAATTGCGGCAGCTCGGCCACGGCGGGGGAGATCAGCTTGCCGTCGCTATCGCCGATCGAATTCGTTACTTGCACGATCATCCGCGCTTGTTGCGGTGTAAGCCCGGTGCGCTTCACGTCGGCAACAAGCCGCTCGAACGCGGCCTTCTTTTGAACGTCGGTCAATTCATTCCATTGGCGGAACTTGCTGAAGAACCGCAACTGAACTAAGGCGTCCGTCACGGCCGGCTTTCCTGCCGAGGCGAGTTCGTCCATCAACTTATCTGTTTGTGCGCTCGTGTCATAATCGCCCAACTGGCCGACAATGCTGAGCGCTTCGAGCGACATTTGCGCTCGCTGGATCGCATCATCGTCGCTGGAGGCGCCGAGCACGCTGTTCTTGGCGAGCGCGACGATCGCGTCGGCCGCCTGCTGCGATTGCCGCGACGCCTCAGCATCGGCGCCACGATTTCGTTCAGCCGCCTGGAGATAAACGCTCGCGCCCAGTACTAGCGACAGAACGGAGGCCGTTCGCACGACTCGAATCACGCTTGATTTCGACATATTGTTGAAGCTCGATCAGATTTCAGAAGGAAAGATGCGGAACGATTTGTCAGCGGAATTATAGGCGGATCGCCGGAATCGAGCGACGCCATCGTTGCCGGTGAAATGGCCCAAATCGCACGAATTCGGCGTGGTTATCGAGAAGCTGGATAAACTTCAACGGCCGCGGGAAAATGGAAACTCTTCGCCGAAGAGGGATTTACCACAGAGCCCCCGGAGGATGCAAAGATTGAAAACCGATTATTTGTAATTTGTCATTTCGGAAATCGCCTACGGGGAATCTTCATCAAGCAATCACAGACTTTGTTTTTCTTCTCTCTGTGCCCTCTGTGGTGAAAATCGCCTTTTCAATTGCCCGCCCTCGCGGGCTGTCCGTAAAATGTGCTAACCCGCCTGCCGCGAGATTCGCCCCATGTGCCATCACTACGTCGGAGCCAAAAAGCACCCCGATCTCTACGGAGACACCTTCAGCCAGAGAGCCGACTTCACTCAGCTTTTTCTGCCGACGTACGACTTCTGGCCGCTCGCCAAAGTCCCCATCATCCGCGTCGCCAACGACGGCCACCGCGAGCTGATCGCGGCCGAATGGGGCCTGCTGCCGTTCTGGTGGAAGCCCGCGGCCCAGCGTGTTAAACGCGGCGGCTTTCAGCGCAAGTGCGTCAACGCCAAGTGCGAGGATATCCAAACGAAGCCCAGCTACCGCGAAGCGTTCAAACGCCGCCGCTGCCTGATGCCGGCCGAACGCTTCTTCGAGTGCGGCTACGGCTTCCACCTGCCCGGCTTCGAACCGTTCGCCTTCGCCGGCATTTGGGAATCGTGGCGTGACGGAGACGATGTGGTCGAATCGTGCGCCCTGCTCACCACGGAGCCGAACGACCTGGTTCGCGCCGTCGGGCACCACCGCATGCCCGTCATGCTCACGAACTCGGAGCAGTGTGCGCTGTGGCTCAATCCCGATATTACCGAGCGCCAGAATCTCGAACCGCTATTCTTGCCGACGGATCCGGCGAAGATGCAGAGCTACTCTGCGGAGGAAGGCTCCGCTGTTAGTCATCAGCAGTCGTTGTTTGAATGATGCTCGAAGCCGGGTGCCACGCGCCGCGGCGATTATTCTTCTCGCCAAGGGCTTGTTCAACATTTCGATTAGCGACTTCGGACAGCACCCCGAAATAGTCGGCGCGATAACATTCGAAGCGGGCTTGCCGGAAGACAAGAGGGACGATGAATAACAGCGAAGCGAATGTCTCGCCGATTGAATTTCCGCGAAGAATCGCCAAGCTAGCAACGCTAGCCCGCGGCAAAGTGTAGCGATTGTCCCTACACTCGAGATAGTTCGAATCTGAGACAATAGCCGCATGCCGACGACGTGGTATGCAACGAACTCGTTCCCGCAGCTGCCACCACAAATCGCCTGCGACGGCTGCGGCCAGTCCGCGAACATTGTGGGTGTCGGACACGACGAAGAAAATCGCGACAGCGTGCTCTACCTCATCCGCTGTCAAAGCTGTGGCCCTCGTCATGTCTCAGCAGTCGCACCCGAACGCGGGCTCTCTTTCGACTGAGCGCGGTGCTTCACTCGCCGTTACCGAGCCTTCTCGCACTGAATTCGTCTGCAAGACGACTTCCCTTATAACGATTGGACCGTGCCGTATCGCACTCCTACCGGGTTGGCGATGCTGCTTGAGAAATACGGCGAGCGGTTCGATCTGTTACTTGGCCGCCGAACGTACGATGCGTGGTCGGGTTTTTGGCCGAAGGCGCCGCAGAGCCCGATGGCGGATCGGCTCAACGTGGCGACGAAGTATGTCGTAACCCACAGGCGGGAGAGCCTCGGCGATTGGGCCCGCGCGAGGGCGTTGGACCAAACCTCGTGGATGGCGTTCGCCGCATCAAGGCGCAGGACGGCCCGGACCTGATCCTCGCGGGCAGCTGCCAGCTGACTTCGGTGGTGCTCGAGCATGGGCTGGCAGATGAGGTGCTGCTGCTGGTCTATCCTGTGCTGGTGGGTTAAAGGGAAACCGATTTTTGCGGAGGGAACTCCGGCGCATGCGTTCGCGCTCGAGAGCACGCAAGCTACGCCGACGGGCATACTCATTAATCATTACATCGCCGCGGGAACTTTGCAGAATTTGAGATAAGGAGCGCCGGCAGGACCAGCCGACGGCAGCTGGTGTGACTGCTGTGCCCGCCAATTCCGCCGCCCGTGGCGCGCCGGTTATACTATCCCCATGCCAACCGACCACCGCCATGATCTTCGAAGTCTATTGGAGTCGCTTGCGACCGAGGTTGATGAATTCACGCCGGCAAAGGCCGCTGAATCGGAGCTTACCATCCGCGATTGCCGCCTCGAACTTCTTCGACGGGCCCAGTGTCAATTGTCTGATGTGCAGCTACACCGCCTGAAACAGTTGGAGTATCGCCTGCAAATGGTCGTCACCGGGCATGGCGAATCGAGCGGCATCGCACCGGAAGCAAAGCGTGCTCTCAACTCGTTCGGATGGTCGCCGCACTCGTAGTCACACACGACCGGCCTACTGCTTCAACAAACGCTGGACGAACCATTTGTTAGCCTTGACCCTCTTTGTTTCACCTTACGAGTTTTATCGCCCCCTCAATGGGTCTCGAACGATGAGAAACTACAACTGGGTCTGTTTCGGCTGTCGGGTGTCCAGGCGATTTGGCATAAGCCCGGACAACGCGCAATGCCCAAAGTGCGCCGGCCAGTTGCAGTGCAATGGCTGCTACAGCGACATCCCCTAGAGATACGCTATTACGGGCCGCTAAGCGGCGTGGTAGATGAAAGCGGAAGGCAACGATTCCGACCCCATGCGCTTGCGCGCGCCGCTTAGGCGGCTTATAAGACCGCTGCAGCAGCCAAGCCACGCGTTGGCCTTCCTTATTTAGAGTCATTCGCCGCGTCCTTCTTGGTATTGTCAGAATCCGAGTCAGGAATCGCGGGCGGTGGCTGAATTGACGCTGACGCCATATCTATTCCCGGTGGGTATCCAGGCCTGATAGCACACCAAACCTTTTTACGGCTCACTTCGTCAAATATTTCTAGCAGGGTAAGCTTTGGGCCTTCCTTCAATTCCTCCCCCGCTTTGTTTGTGAAGCCGGTATTGGCGAAAACCAAACTGCAATTAGCAACATCGCCCGGCCCGAAGTCCAAGGCGTAATAATCCAACTTACCCCTATCCTCTTTTTGTGAAGGCTCTATTACACCGCGAATCGTTCGCCATTCCTTATCATCCACTGACTTGCGAGCAAGCATGTTGATTTGTAGCATCATGCGGCTGCTGGAACGGTTTTCAATCACCGCCGAAAGCGACAATTTGTTGTCGTTGCTATACCCAAACACCTGGGTTCTGGCCAGCAGATCGAGAGAGTCGAGCGCGGGCCGGTTCTGTGCTGCCGAAGCGTCCATTTTTGGAAAATCTAAGGCGAGCAATTCGGCGGGAGATGGGAGTGGCCAAGGTGTTTTGGCATCTGGGTAACCGGGGGTTGCTCTAAATGCAATGTGCTTTCCAGTAACCGAATCAAAGGCATGGATATAGACGTTCTTAAATGGGCTGACGTTCCATTGCTTAACACTGTCAGGGCTTGGCTTGTCAAAGAACAAAACCAGAACCCCCTCTTTTGATTCAAACGCATCGAAGTCGACTGTCGTTTCGCCCGACTTTTCCTTAAGGCCATCTGGATTCCATTCTGGCTGAAATATGATAGCCGTTGGCTGTCCGTTGTCCTTCCAGTAGTAGGCGTGAGCCCAAAGCTGCAAATGCATCTTTCGTGGTGACCTATTAGTCATGGTCGTACCGGAAAATTGAATGTTGGCCGTGCCACCTGGGTTGCCCCGTCCACCTCCGTACAGGAATGAGTGGAAATAGAATTCCAGTTCATCTGTTCGTGGCGCTGGCGTGTCGATTGGTTTAGAGTGCTGGTCCAAATGTCCTGCCTCAGACGGAACTGGAATTTTCCTTCGCGTGCGTTAGCATAGCGCCCAGCGCAGGAGGATTTCATGGACCGAACCCAGAACGGATCGAACTCACGGGAGCGTAGGCACTTCACTCCGCAGCAAAAAGTGG
>DATBAY010000042.1:0-5307 GCA_036271295.1 Lacipirellulaceae bacterium
AGATGTAGCCGACATATTCCTTGCCCGCCACAACCCCCAAATCCTTCTGCCGAATACCGCTGCCGGCCGCAATCCGCGGCGAGTGCTCGCCGACAAACGCGTCCTCCTCCACCATCGAAACCGTCTTGGCCGGACCCGTCACTTCCCACGGCGAAGCGCTGACAATCGGAAACGTCGCGCTCGGCGCATCGCCATACGGGCGGTAATCATCTGTGACTGGAAAATAAAACTTACGATCCTCGAGCATCTCGGCCCAAATGCCGCCGTAGATGCAACGCCCCAGGTGTTCGACAAACTGTCCGTAAATGAACGGGTTGATTTCCGGCCCCGCTTTCGAGGCATCGATCGTAATTTCGACCGCGTCGGCCGCCGTCTTCCCGGCCCGCGCAAACCGGGGCGCGGCCACCATCAGAAGCACTACGACAACTGGAAATGCTCGCATCGTTTTCTCTCGAAGCCAAAGTCAACGTGGCGGATTGCTACGCGTCGATCGTATTCGACGGGCAAGCTGCTAGCAAGCATTTGGACTGTTTGAGCTAGGCCGTGCGACTCGGCGCGTGCTAACATCTTGAGCGCGACCCCGTCACCCGAAACGCATTCTCTCGATTCCTGGCACATGCGGCTTGGCGTTTTTCTTCCGAATTGGGTGGGTGACGTGGTGATGGCCACGCCCGCGCTTCGCGCGCTCCGCCAACTTGCGGGAGCGGATGGGCAACTGGTCGGAATCATGCGGCCGTATGTCTCCGAGGTCTTGGCCGGCACCACGTGGCTCGATGAATCGATCGTATACGACAAATCGCGAAAACTCAGTCCTGCCAATCGCAACGTATACGCGGAGTTGCGCTCCGCACGACTCGACACCGTCGTGTTGCTCACGAATTCGCTCCGCACCGCCTGGATGGCCTGGCGAAGTGGAGCGCGCGAGCGGATCGGCTATCGCAACGATGCCCGTTCCTTGTTACTGACAAAGCGGATTCGCCAACCACTGACCCCAGACGGTCGCCCACTCCCCACGGCCGAAAGCTACTTGCACTTGGCGTCGGTCGCCGGGTGCGCCGCGGAACCCGCGCGACTCGAACTCGCAACGACCGCCGAGGACGAACGCGCAGCGGACGCAGTTTGGGCGCAACTCAACCTGCCGGCCGGCGATCGCGTGGTGGTCTTAAATTCAGGCGGTGCGTTCGGCGCAGCAAAACTATGGCCCGCCGAATACTTCGCGGAATTAGCTCGGCGAATCGTCGCCGGTGGGCGATTCTCAGTGCTCGTCAATTGCGGTCCCTCTGAGCGCGAACTGGCTCGATTCATCGCCGCAGAAGCGAAAGATCCGCGCGTCGTTTCACTGGCGGGAATCGAAGACCTGCCAGTCGGTCTGACCAAAGCCTGCATCCGCCGCTCGCGCTTGCTAGTCACCACGGATAGCGGCCCGCGCTATTTCGGCGTCGCCTTCGAGAAACCCGTGGTCACGCTCTTCGGCCCGACCGATCCGCTGAGGACGCAACTTCCGTACGACCGCGAGCGAAGCCTAAGCTTGTCGCTCGACTGCCAGCCCTGCATGAAGCGCGTCTGCCCGCTCGGCCACCACCGCTGCATGCGGGACTTATCCGTCGATATGGTTTACGCCGCGACCAATCGCCTCCTCGAATTCAGCCCCGCCGAACAAGTGGCGTGATTCGCTCCGACCGCACGCCTGCTGCGCACCTTATCGCGCCAACGCATAGCCGTCATTCCCGCGCAGGCGGGAATCCAGCGCTTTGTACTCAGAACTCCCGTACTCAGAACTCCCGTACTTTCGACGCCGCAGTTACACGATCAGCCCAGCCCACGAATGCCCGTGGACAATAATTCGAATCACCACAATAGAATAGTGCATGGTAGCATACCGACATGAACGGGCACGGCTGGCAGGATCGCTTTGACTTCATCGGCGAGATGGGCTGCGTCCCGACCTTCGTCGGTTTCATCTTGTTCGTTATTGCTATAACAGTTTTAAAGCGATTCTTGATCGGTTAATTCCCCATCGTCGAACCAATATCAAGATGAAACACCGCAAGCTGCGAATCGCGTGGTCGGTGGCGTGGGGCTTGGGTGGCGTTCTGCTGTTCGCATTATGGGTGCGGAGTTTCTGGTGGCGCGTGGGAGTGTCTGGAACGATTGCCGAATGCTATACCATCATTGAGGCAGAATCCGGGGAATTTACTGTCAATGTGGTGACACATTTCAAAAGGGCCGTCTCCGTTCAATGGTATGGCAGACCGATCCCATTCGATGAATCGCACGAGCTATCCATGTCGAGTAAGGCCCACGGAGGATTCGGGTTTTGGTGGTGGAATTACGGAAACGGCTTCGGATTAAAAATATCACTTCTATGGCCGATGGTGATTGCCGCGTTGAGCGGATTGCTACCTTGGGCGGCATTGTCCAAGCGTTTCAGCCTTCGCACACTCTTGATCGTCACGACGCTGGTTGCCCTCGTGCTGGGTTTGATCATGTCGCTGCGATAAGTTGACCAACTATGAAACACCGCAAGCTGCGAATCGCGTGGTCGCTGGCTTGGGGAATGCTTCTGGCATTGCTCGTCGTGTTGTAGGTGAGGAGCTACTTCTGGGCCGAGTCAATCGACGGCTCGTTACTGGGACGGCATATCCGCATCCAGTCTTATCGCGGTGTCGCAACTCTCTTCGTCGCTAATTCCGATGTGGAGCCCACTAAACGCTACCGATGGCAGGAATATGATTCAGGCTACCTCCTTTACGATTTTCCATTTGAAGCGCCCCATTCCAAATATGTAATTCCCTACTTCGCGGTGGTGCTACCTGTATTGGTCATTGCAGCCGCGAGACGCATTCCCTGGCGTACGAAATGAGTTCAAGTGAAGGCGGCCGAATTCGTTGGCAAGAGTGATATCTATACATATGTTCACACACGGGTTATACTGCCGACACGCCGCCCTGTGCGCCCAACCGCTCTTTGAAATCCTGACCGCAATAAACCCTCGCCGCACGGGCATCTGCCGCAGATCACCGAGCCCAAAGGGCTCGGCTATATAGTCCGGTCGTCTCGGCCGGGCTATTTTTGGGACCGGCGCGCACTCTTAACGGCGCACAAAAACCCATAATTCGGCGATGATGCCAGGCGTTCCAGTTCGCAAACGATTACACTCTACGGCTTTGCGAATTCAGCGGCCGCCGGAAGGCGCGAATTTTGGGTCGCAAAAATCAACTTGTGCCAAAATTCATCCGCTCCAAAAGCGGCACCAAAGCCCGAAGGCCTCCGCCTTATAGCCCGGTCGTCTCGGCCGGGCTATTTCTGGGGACCGGCGCGCGCTTTTAACGGCGCTCAAAACCCATAATTCGGGGATGACGCCGGGCGTCTCATTTCGCAAACGATTACGCCCGAAGACTTTGCGAATTCCGCCCTCACGGGAAGACACGAATTTTGGGTCGCGAAAATCGACTTGCGCACAAAATTCCAAAATGGCGGCGGCAACGGAAATTCGCCGCCGCTCTGCTACTTCCGCTCGGAAGCGACTCCTTCCAGTGCCACCTTATTCTGTGGCTTCGAAATGTCGCTCACCTCGGCTCGTATCGGCCGAATCACGCGTCCCAATACCAAGCTCGTCGCCGTGGGCGTATCCGTTTGGCGGTCCGGGCAGAAAGCCATCACTTCTTCCCACGCGAACGGCAACGTACCCGGCGTTCGGTAAGCCGTGCGGCCGCGCCCGGCAATGTGCGACTCCGGCGTGTCGTTCCAGTGCCGCATGAAACAAAAATAGTCAACGTTCGCAGGCAAATCATCTGCCGTCATTGGCCAAGGAAGCTGAGTGATCGGCGCGCCGTAGTAGTACGCGAATCGATGTTCGATTTCCGTCAAGCTGACGAGCTGTGCCCCCTCAGGAAGATGCGCGGCAAGCTCGCTGACGGAAGAAGTCGGATCACTCCACAGCACCGCGTAGTAGTTGAGCATCAAACCAGTCGCGCCCAATCCCGCAACGCCGGCAATCGACAGCACGACTCGCAGCGGTTGAGCAGGTTGGCCCGATTTGTAAACGCTCACAATCGCGTACAGCGCAGCACCAGCTACCGCCGATGCAACGAGGACAAACCAACGTGGCTGGCTAAAATCCAGCGCCCAGTTCGAAGGCAAGAGCGCGTTGCCGCCAACCAGCGCAGCACAACCGCCAATCACAAGCGTCCACAGCAACAAAAACCCCTGCCACATCCGCCGGGCTGCAGAGCCACGAACGGCATGAGAACAGTATTCAATCAACAAACCAATGAGCACCGCCACGAGCGGATACAACGGCATGAAGTATCGCCCCCGGGCGCCAGAAGCGAGCCACACTGTCGGATACGCGACCACCAGGGCAGTGATGATGAACGTCGACACATTTCGCTTTTCGCGCAGCCATTCCCGAACGTCGCGGAGTGCGAGCACCGTTAACATCGGCGACCACGGCAACAGGCATCCGAACGTTTCGAGCGGATAGGAAACAGAATGAGCGAGCACGCCACGAAGGTGAATCCGATCTCCCGCCAATCCCGCCCACGTGGCGAGCACCGCTTGCCAGTCGGTAGCGCGATAGAACGGAATCTGCCAGGCCGCGATGATCGCGACGAACGCGAGGCCGCCTGCGAACGGCTGCCAGCTGAGGAGGTATTTCCAATCACGCACGACAACCAGATAAGCGCCCGTGATCGCCACGAAATAAATGGGAGCCTGTGGACCTTTCACCATCGCCGCCAGGGCGGCGAAGCTGAACCCGAGCGTCCAAACAACGACTGGCCGCCAGTTGCGAGCGTAGCCCAAATGCCAAACGAGCAGCGACCCACCGACGAACAACGTGAATACGGCTTCCGATTCGCCAAGCCTGCCGATTTGCAGAACCTGGCCACCCGTGGCGTAGACGAGCGCCGCGATAAGCGCCGTCGTGACCGATGCGAAAGCCCGCGTGTACCCAAAAATCAGCAGCGACGTCAGCACCACCGCGATCACGCTCGGCAAGCGAGCGGCGATCGGATCGACGTCGCCGCGCATCCAGCCGCCGATTGCCATCAGCCACGTGGTCAACGGCGGCCGCTCGGCAAACACTTGCCCTTGCTGACGCGGCACGACCCAGTCGCCCGTCGACAACATTTCGCGAGCCGCAGTCGCCCAACGCGTTTCTTCACCCACGAGCGGCTCGACCGTGAGCCGAGCGCCATAGATCAACGAGACTCCGAGCAAGATGACCGCAGCGGCGATAAAGTCCGCTCTCAGGCCGCGAACAGCAGAAGTCGCACCGATCGCGGGTCGAACGAGATTGGCGCG
>DATBAY010000043.1:0-1904 GCA_036271295.1 Lacipirellulaceae bacterium
CACGCGTGGAATCATCGCGATCGGCAACCCCTGCCAATTGCCGTCTCCAGCGATCTCATGGAAGAAGCCAGCGTCGTTGATCAGTCTGTACCTGCACGTTCATCGGGCAACCTCATCGCGCGGCTCGCGGCAATGATGTTCTTACAGTATTGGCCGCTCGGCACCTGGGGTGTCACGTTCGGCTCGTACATCGCAGCCAACACCGGCGAGCGCGGCATCCATGCGTTTTCCGGCGGCTTTGTCGGGTACAGCACTGCGGCCGGTGCGATCGGAAGTCTGCTTTCGCCCGTGCTGATCGGCTTTCTCAGCGATCGATACGTTTCCGCCGAGCGCTTGATGTCGCTGATGCACGCTGGCTGCGCAATCGCCGTATGGCAAATGTCGCAAACCCATTCGCAGATTGCGTTCTTCCTGTGGTTGCTCGTTTACTACGAATGCTTCAGCCCCGCCTGCGCGCTGACTAATAAAATCGCCCTCCGCCATTTGACCGAGTCCTCCTCGGAATATCCGGTGGTTCGCCTGTTCGGGACCATCGGCTGGATTGCGGCGGGACTCTTCATCGGTTTTGCGTGGCCCGCGATGACCGGCGGCGCCATCGAAACGACCACCGTACCACTCGTGATTGGAGCGGTCGGTAACATAGCGATGGCCGTCTATTGTGTAACGCTTCCCCGTACGCCCCCGCAACTCAAGAGTGGTCGAATCATCCCTAGCGCGAACCGAGACAGCCGCGATCTGTTCCGCAATCGCCAGTTTGTGGCGTTCCTCGTGATAGTGTTCTTCGCTTGTGCCCCGACCATGGCGTACAACAACTACGGCAACGTCTTTCTAAACGACCACCATTACTGGCATCCCGCCGCGCTGATGACCATCGGCCAGGTGTCCGAAGCGCTGGTCTTGGCCGCGTCGCCCTGGATCGTGTCGATCGTGCCGCTCCCAGCGCTCTTCGCAGCTGGTATCGCTGCCTGGTCCTTGCGCTACTTGCTGCTCGCGCTCGCCAGCAGCACCGGCCTCTCCGCGCCGGTGTACATCGCGATTGCGATTCACGGTATGTGCTACGTGTTCGTATACATCGTGGGCGTAATTTATGTCGATCGTCTCGTGAGCCCGACCCACCGTGGGCTCGCGCAAGGAACGTTTACAATTGTCTATGCCGGATTCGCAAATCTTTTCGGCGCTCTCTCCGTGGGCTATAGCCAATCGCGTTTTCTGACGCCGGAAGGCGTTTCCCCGCCGCCGTACAATTGGACCATATTCTGGCTGATTCCCGCTGCGCAGTGCGCACTAACCGCGATCTTGTTCGTGGCCATCCTGTGGCGGATTCGCGCAGCGGCAAGGTTGCGGCCAACGTAACCAACCTCAACGCTGCAACCGTTTTCAATCACCCAACCGCGAACCTTGCTCGCAATGCATTCGTAACATCGGTAGTTCTCGCCCCGCTGGCAAGTTGCTCTTATCGGCAGCTCGCACCCTCAATAACCTTTTGAGTCGCACTATGTCTTCTACGCCCACCGTAACGCACGCCGATCTGGAACAGCTTTCGCAAAAAATCGAAGTGCAGAGCCAACCCTTCCGTCAGCTCATTGCCGAAGTCGGCAACACGATCGTCGGCCAAGAAGCGCTAATTCATAAGATGCTCATCGGCCTGTTAGGCAACGGCCACCTGCTCATTGAAGGCGTGCCCGGCCTCGCCAAGACCACGGCTGTCGCGTGCCTCGCGAAGGGCATCAACACAGGTTTCCAACGACTGCAGTTCACGCCCGATTTGCTCCCCGCCGATCTGATCGGTACGCTCATCTATCGTCCGCAAGATCAGCAGTTCGTCGTCCAAAAGGGCCCAATCTTCTCGAATATCATCTTGGCCGATGAAATCAACCGCGCCCCGGCCAAAGTACAAAGCGCGT